>CALUWZ010000001.1 GCA_944324625.1 uncultured Mailhella sp.
CGGCATGTATGATGAAGAAGATTATGACCTTGCAGGCTTCTGCGTAGGCATTGTCGACAACGACGCTCTTGTTGACGGTTCCAAAATTAAAAGCGGCGACGTAATCATCGGCATTCAGTCTTCAGGCGTACATTCCAACGGATACAGCCTTGTACGCAAAATTTTTGCCCAAAGCGGCGCCAAAAAAGACGATATTTTCCCCGGCACGGACAAAACTTTTGCCGAAGTTCTTCTTGAACCAACCATTATTTATGTTGAATGCCTGAAATCCGTTATGCGTGAAATGGAAATCAAAGGAATGGTTCACGTAACAGGCGGCGGATTTTATGACAATATTCCGCGTGTTCTTCCCAACTCCGTAAAAGCCGTAATTGATTTCGGAACATGGGATATTCCACCCGTATTTACATGGCTTAAGGAACAGGGCAATCTTTCTTGGCCTGAAATGCTTCAAATTTTCAACAGCGGTATCGGTTACATTCTTATTGTTGACAAAGATGACGCTCAAAAAGCTCTTGACATGCTGAACGGAACCAACATGAAAGCATGGCAGATCGGCACAATTGCCCTAAGAACGGAAAACGATACCGAAGGCTGTCAGGTAAACTTTTAATACAGGGGCGTGCAAACGCCCTTTTTTATAACATGAAAATAGTTGTCAGTGCTTGTCTTGCAGGATATGCCTGCCGTTATGACGGAAAAGCCAATACAGTGGAGGCACTGCAGAAACTTCACAAAAACGGGCTTGCCCTTGCTGTCTGTCCCGAATGTCTCGGCGGTCTGCCGATTCCGAGAACTCCCTGTGAAATTTTGGGGAACAGCGTTGTTTCCGCAGAAGGAAAAGACTGTACGGAGAATTTCCGTCAGGGAGCTTTGCTGGCTTTGCATTATGCAAAACTGTACGGTGCGCGTTTTGCCATAATAAAGGCAAAATCACCCAGCTGCGGTCTTGGCAAAATCTATGACGGAAGCTTTTCCCGAACACTGACTTTCGGCAGCGGCATTTTTGCCCGCATGCTTTTGGACAATAATTTTCTTGTTTGTACCGAAAAAGACGATTTTTCAGAAATATACCGCAATTATTACGCATTACTGTATGGAAAACACATATAACTGGACAGAGATAAAAGAAAAACTTGCGCAGAACACAAAAAATCCGAAAGTGGGAATTTTGATTGCGGCATACGGTTCTTCCAATACCCAAAGCAGTCAGGCCATACGCCGTTTTCAAGCCCGCCTTGAACAATATTTCGGCGTGCCCGTGAGGCTTGCCTTTACCTCTGAAACCCTGCGCAAACGTCTTGCCCATGCCAAAACCAAATCAGATTCCGTTTTGAAAGCTTTAAAAAAAATGGAATTTGAACGCTTCACGCATGTGATAGTGCAAAGCCTTCATTTGATTGCGGGCATTGAATACCATGAAGTTTTGGCTGATACAAAAATAGCCGAAGAATCCGGCGCACTGAAAACAGCTTTTGGCCTGCCGCTGCTCCATCAGGCAAAAGACGTTGATGCCGTAGTTTGCGCCCTGACCATGCTTTTGCCTGAAAATTTTCAGAAAAATGACGCAGCTGTCTGGATGGGCCACGGAACTTCTCACAATGCCGAAGAACTTTATCTTGCTCTTTCGCAAAGAATCCATGAATACAATGAAAATTTATATACAGCCTGCATGGAAGGAATTTATACGCTCGAACATGTATTAAAAGACTTGAAAAAAAAGCAAACTGTCCATACAGTATGGCTGTTGCCATTGCTTACCGCCGTAGGCAAGCATGCGCTTTGCGATATGGCGGGCGATGAACCGACTTCTTGGAAAAATCAAATAATTTCACAGGGATATTCTTGTACGCCTTATCTGAAAGGTCTTGCGGAATCTTTGGAAATTCAAAACATCTGGATTGAACGGATAAAACAGGCAATTTTAACATTATAGGAGAGGACATGTCAGTAATTGCATCCATGATGAAGGAAAATATCGAACAGGGGTCGCTTATCCGTCAAATGTTTGATTTGGGCATTAAACTCAAACAGCAGTACGGAGAAGAAAATGTGCTTGATTTCAGTTTAGGCAATCCCGATTTGCCCCCTCCGCCTGTTGTTCGGGAAGCAATGGCTGACCTTGCCAGAAATCTTAATCGCCCGGGAAGTTTGGGATACATGCAGAATGCAGGCTTTTCATGGGCTTTGGAAGCTCTTGCGGAAGAACTTTCCAAAGAACAGCAGATTAAGCTGACAAAATCCGATGTGATGCTGAGCTGCGGAGCGGCAGGTGCCATGAATGCCTTTTTCCATTCCGTACTTGAACCAGAGGATGAAGTGCTTGCTTTTGTGCCGTTTTTCGGCGAGTATAAATTTTATACGCAAAACCACGGGGGAGTATTCAAAACAGTTGCAGCAAAAGAAAATTTTCTGCCTGACTTTGAAGAACTTGAAAATGCTTTAACCCCAAAAACCCGTATAGTTGTGGTCAATTCTCCCAATAATCCCACGGGTATCATTTATCCAGAAGAAACCATAAAAAAACTTGCTGAAATTCTGGCAAAAGCCAGTGAGAAATTCGGCCGGCCCATTTATATGGTGTCCGATGAACCTTATCGTTATTTGGCTTATGACGGCTGTACAGTTCCCGCTGTTCTTCCTTTATATAAATATGCAGTAGTCATCAGCTCATTTTCCAAAAAATTCGGCATAGCAGGAGAACGCATAGGCTATCTTGCAGTTTCTCCCGAGATTGAGGACAAAGAACTGCTTATGAGCGCCTGCATCATGTCAAACCGTGTGCTTGGTTTTGTTAATCCTCCCGTTGTAGGACAATATCTTATGAAAGCTGCTCTCGGAACATCAGTGCAGGAAGCATTTGATATTTATGCCAAACGCCGTCAGATATTCTGCGAAATCTTAGATAACGCAGGTCTTGAATATCAAAAGCCCATGGGAGCATTTTATATTTTCCCGAAAGCTCCCGGCGGCGATGACAATCTTTTGATAACATGCCTGCAGGAAGAAAAAATTCTCGGTGTCTCAGGAAAAGGATTTGGGCTTGCAGGTTATATCAGACTTTGTTATGCTGTTGAGGATACAGTGATTGCCAAGTCACGGGACGGTTTTAAACGGGCTGCCGACAAAGCCAGAAGCCTGCTTAAAGTCTAGAAAATTTATAGAGTTATGAATCTGTCAGAAAAATTTTTGTTAAATGCATTATTTTGCTTGACAAATTCATATACTTATCTGTAAATTACACGTTCGCAAGGAGAATATATGAAAGAATTTCAGATGTTATTGCGGGATGTCAGCCAAAATGGTCAAACATTTCAATATAATAATCAAAAAATTTGGCTTGAGCCTCTGAAAGAATTTCATATTTCCTGCAAAATTATCGATGAAATTCATGCTGAAGTTTTTATTTTGCCTGAAGAAGACGGCTGTCTTTTCAGAGGAAAACTTCGCGGAAAAGTTTCTGTTCCCTGTGACCGCTGTGCTGAAGAAACAGAAATTGTCATTGATTATGCCTTTGATGAATTTGAAGACTATCCGAACGATGACCCTGTTGAAAATTCGGAGGAAGTTTTTGAAGACAACAGAGTAATCATAAAAGAAAAAAATGCTCTTATTATTGATATGGGAGCACTTTTATGGGAAGAATTTGTTCTTACTCTGCCCACAAAACCTTTGTGCCGCAAGGACTGCAAAGGTGTTTGTCCAAACTGCGGAAAAAATCTTAACGATGGTCTGTGCGGCTGTGAAGAAGACGGAAAAGACCCTCGTTTTGCCATACTCAGAAATTTAAAAATACAATAATAAGCGAAAGCTTAGCCAAGGAGAATAGAATGGCTGTTCAACAAAATAAAAAATCCCGTTCCAAAAAAGGTATGCGTCGTTCCCATGACCGCATTGCAAAACCTTCTGTGATTTATTGTGCTTGTGGTGCTCCTACTGTTCCCCATGCAATTTGCCCTGCTTGTGGAAAGTATAAAGGCCGCCAAGTAGAAGCTGTAACCAGCGATGAAGAATAAGAATATTTTAGCAGTGGACGCAATGGGAGGAGATTATGGTCCTTCCGTTGTGGTTCCGGGAGCTTTGAAAGCTGCCAAAAGCTGTGGAGCCAAAATTTTGCTTGTCGGCATTGAAAATGCCATTCAGGAAGTTTTGGACACTTTGCCTGATGATCTGAAATCAGCGGATTATTCCATTGTTCACGCATCTCAAGTTGTGGAAATGAAAGAAAAGCCGTCTGATATTCTGCGTCAAAAAAAAGATTCTTCCATTCAAGTTGCTTGCAGGCTTGTCAAAGACGGTGAAGCTCACGCTGTTGTCAGCGCTGGGCATTCCGGCGCATGCGTTGCATGCGGCATGTTCATTATCGGCAGAATTTCCGGGGTGGAACGGCCCTGCCTTGCGACTATCATGCCCTCCAAAACCACGCCGCGCCTTATTCTTGACGTAGGTGCCAACGTGGAATGCAAGCCCTATCATCTGTTCCAATTCGGACTTATGGGTTCGGCTTTCGCAAAAGACATATTGGGGTATGATGAACCGCGCGTCGGCATACTCAGCATCGGCGAAGAAGAAGGCAAAGGAACAAATACCGTCAAAGAAGCTTATGAATTATTGAAAGCTGCGCAAAACATTAATTTTGTCGGCAATGTCGAAGGCCGTGATATTTTTATCGGAGATGTCGATGTTGTCGTATGTGACGGCTTTGTAGGCAATATTGCTTTAAAACTAAGTGAAGGCCTTGCTTTTTCGCTTGCTCACGTACTGAAAAAAGAACTTATGGGCAACGGACTTCTGCCGAAAATAGGGGCTTTTTTGGCTAAAAAAGCATTCAAAAAATTTGCCAATAAAATTGATTATGCAGAATATGGCGGTGCTCCATTGCTCGGCCTTAAAGGCATAAGCTTTGTTTGCCACGGTTCCAGCAATGTGCGCGCTATTGAAAGTGCTGTGCTTATGGCCAATACCTATATTGAAAAAGATACTCATAATCGTCTTTTGGCAACATTAAAGGAAAATGAAGAATTAACGAGCTTTGCTCGTTCCTCAGTGTAATATGAGTACAGCATGTCATATAGCGGGTCTTGGCGTCAGTGTTCCTGAAAACACACTCAGCAATTTTGACCTTGAAAAAATCATGGATACCAGCGACGAGTGGATTGTCACCCGTACCGGTATAAAAAATCGTCATGTTTTGAAAGATGACGAAAATATTTCCCAATACGCTGCAGAAGCCTGCAAAAAAGCAATGGCTGAAGCAAATGTTTCTCCTTCACAAATTACCCATCTCTTGGTTGCAACCTGTTCACCTGAAACGCTTTCTCCCAGCACTGCCTGTATTTTGGCCGAAAAACTCGGTCTTTCTAAGTATACGGGTCTTCCTTTTATTTCCGAAAATAATCCCAGTCTGGTTTGTTTTGATTTCAATGCCGCCTGTTCAGGCTTTGTCTACGGCCTTGAGCTGTCAAGAGCTTTTCTTGCGCTCAACAAAAACGCCGTTATTCTTCTTGTCACGGCTGAATGCCTTTCAAGAAGGATGAATTACAAAGACAGAACTACAAGCGTGCTTTTCGGTGACGGTGCAGGTGCCGCAGTTATTCGTGCAGAAGGGGAATATTTATTCAAAATTCTTGATGTTTCCGTCGGTGCCGACGGTGACTTTAAAGATTTGATCCGCATTGGCGGCGGCACTGACAAAAAAGTTCAGGTCGGCGATACAATCGGAGAAGATTATTTTCTTTCCATGCAGGGAAGAGAAGTATTCAAACATGCCGTTCGCGGCATGGCTCAGGAAAGCATAAAACTTCTTGACAAGAACAGCCTCTCAGTCAATGATATTGATTTATTCATTGCACATCAGGCAAATCTGAGAATTATTGAAGCTGTCGGCGAGCGGCTGAATATTCCTCAGGATAAAGTTTTTACAAATCTTGAAAAGTATGGTAATACTTCAGCAAGTTCCATTGTTCTTGCCATGGCTGAAGCAAAAGAAAAAGGCCTTTTGAAAAAAGGACAAAAAACACTGCTCACAGCCTTCGGTGCGGGTCTGACATGGGGTTCAGCCTTGCTTGGCTAAGTTGATTAACAAATTGATTAATATAAAAATTGTAAAAAAAGCAAATTTTAGCTTGAAAAATCTAAAAAACTGTTTTAATAATATGCAACAATTTTGATGTAGAGAGTACAGTATGAGTAATGAATTAATATCCACTGCTCTTGTTACGGGAGCTTCAAGAGGAATCGGCAAAGCTGTTGCACTTACTCTTGCAAAAAATGGCTATCAAGTATATCTTACTTATGTCTCCAAACCGCAGGAAGCAAATCAAGTGGTTGAAGAAATTATTGCGGAAGGCGGAAAAGCAAAAGCTTTTTGCCTGAATGTCGGTGATGCCGAAGCAGTAAATAAATTTTTTCAAGATGAAATAAAAGACAAAGTTCGTCTTGACGTTCTTGTAAACAATGCGGGAATAACCAAAGACGGACTCATTCTTCGAATGAAAGACGAAGATTTCAATGCCGTAATCGACATTAACCTGAAGGGAGCTTTCACCTGCCTTAGAGAAGCTACCAAAATTATGGCAAAACAACGCTATGGCCGCGTAGTCAATATTGTTTCCGTTGTGGGACTTATGGGCAATGCAGGACAAGCCAACTATGCAGCAGCCAAAGCAGGCCTTATCGGCATTACCAAATCAGCAGCCAAAGAGTTTGGATCCCGTTCCATTACCGTAAACGCTGTTGCACCGGGCTTTATTGAAACCGACATGACCGCAAAGCTTCCCGAAGACGTGAAGGCAAAATATGCCGAAGCCATTCCTTTGGGCTGCTTTGGTTCCGTGCAGAATGTTGCAGACGCTGTAGCATTTTTGGCATCTGATAAAGCCTCTTACATTACTGGCCAAGTACTATCGGTTAACGGTGGTCTTTATTGCTAACTATAAAATAAAACCCGTGTGGAGGGAATATGTCTGTTGAAGCAAAAATCAAAACCATTATTCAAGACCAATTGGGTGTTTCCGAAGAAGAAGTAAAACCCGAAGCATCTTTTGTTGAAGATTTGGGTGCCGACTCTCTTGACCTTACCGAGCTCATCATGGCTATGGAAGACGCTTTTGACTGCGAAATCAAAGACGAAGACGCACAAAAAATCTTGAAAGTTAAAGACGCAATTGACTACGTAAAAAAACACGTAGGTGAATAATTTGATAGGACGTCTTCACGGCGTCCTATTTTTCTAAAAAACAAATTTACGAGGATATAAGATGTCTAGAAAACGTGTTGTTGTTACAGGTATTTCCGCTATCACACCCTTGGGACTTGACGTAAAAACCACTTGGGAAGGCATTTTGGCAGGAAAATCCGGTATCAAAAAAATTACCAGTTTTGATACAACAGGCTTCGATACCGACATTGCAGGAGAAATTCCAGATTTTAATCCAGATACTTATATTCCTTCCAAACAAAGCAAGCGTATGGACAGATTTGTGCAGCTTTCTGTCTGCGCAGCCATACAGCTTATGGAAAATTCAGGTTACAAAGTAACCGAAGAAAATGCCGAAAAGCTTGGCGTTATTCTTGGCGTCGGACTCGGCGGTTTGGCAACCATTGAACAGTTCCATACCAAATTGATCGAATCAGGTCCGTCCCGTGTTTCTCCTTTCTTTATTCCCATGCTTATCTCCAACATGGCTCCGGGACAAATGGCCATCGCCGTGGGAGCAAAAGGCCCGAACATCGTTCTGACCAGTGCCTGTGCTTCCGCAACCCATGCCATCGGCAGCGCTTACACTGAAATTGTTATGGGACGCTGTGACGCCATGATTACAGGCGGTGCCGAATCCACTATTACTCCCATGGGCATTTCAGGTTTTACCTCCATGAAGGCTCTTTGCACCAAATACAATGATACTCCCGAAAAAGCTTCCCGTCCTTTTGATGCGGAACGCGGCGGTTTTGTCATGGGCGAAGGTGCAGGTCTTTTACTTTTGGAAAGCCTTGACAGCGCTCTTGCCAGAGGTGCCCATATTTACGCTGAAGTTGTCGGCTGCGGTGCATCCGATGATGCCAACCACATGGTAGCCCCCCTTGAATCAGGCGAAGGAATGGCTATGGCCATGAAGCGTGCTCTGAATGACGCAGGCGTTGCCCCTGAAGAAATTGACAGCATTAATGCTCACGGTACTTCCACTCATGCCAATGACGAAGCGGAAACCAAAGCGATTAAAACAGTCTTCGGCGATCATGCAAAAAATATTGCCATTTGCTCCAACAAATCTCAGCTCGGCCATCTTCTCGGTGCTGCAGGCGGCGTAGAAAGCGTTATTTCCGTGCTGACCCTTGAAAGCGGCATTGTACCGGGAACAATTAACCTTGAAAATCCGGATCCCATGTGCGATCTCAATTATATGCCAAACGGCCCCAAAAAGCTTGATCCCAAATATGTGCTTTGCAGCAATTTCGGTTTTGGCGGGACAAACGCAAGTATGCTCTACAAGCGTTATGAGGCATAATTTTTATTGCTAAAATTTAGGTTAAACGCTACAGTAGGACATTGCTCTTTTGTAGCGTTTTTTTGTTAAGTTTTATAGGAGTGACTATGCAAAACATTATTTCTCAAGACCCAAGAATTGCCGAAGCAATTTACAATGAAAACAGAAGACAGGTTACCAAACTGGAACTTATTGCTTCTGAAAACTTTGTTTCCAATGCTGTACGTGAAGCACAAGGCTCTGTCTTAACCCATAAATACGCAGAAGGCTATCCTTCAAAACGTTATTACGGCGGATGTGAATTTGTTGATATTCCCGAAAGCATAGCCCAAGAAAGAGCAATGCAGATTTTTGGCTGCAATTATGCAAACGTACAGCCCCATTCAGGAAGTCAGGCAAACATGGGTGCATATTTTGCCATTGCAAAGCCGGGAGATACCATTTTGGGCATGGACTTATCCCACGGCGGTCACTTGACACACGGCAGTCCCGTAAACTTTTCAGGCAAATTGTTTAATATCATCTCCTATGGCGTAGATAAAGAAACCGGACTTATCGATTACGATAAGCTTGAAGAAATCGCCCATGAAAAGAAACCGCAGGTTATTGTTGCGGGCGCAAGCGCATATTCCCGTATTATTGATTTTGCGCGTTTCCGTAAAATTGCCGACAGTGTAGGCGCAAAACTTATGGTTGATATGGCTCATATTGCAGGTCTTGTAGCAGCAGGTCTTCATCCTTCACCTGTTCCTCATGCCCACATTACCACCACAACCACCCATAAAACCCTGCGCGGTCCCCGCGGCGGCATGATTCTTGCCAACAGCACCGAAGAAGACAATATCGGCAAAACCTTGAACAGCCAGATTTTCCCCGGTATTCAGGGCGGTCCTCTCATGCATGTTATTGCTGCAAAAGCAGTTGCTTTCGGTGAAGCTCTTCGTCCTGAATTTGTGGAATATCAAAAACAAGTACTCAAAAATGCTTCCCACCTTGCAAAACGCCTGCTTGATGCAGGATATGACATTGTTTCCGGCGGCACCGACAATCACCTTATGCTCCTTGACCTTACCAATAAAGACATTACAGGCAAAGATGCCGAACATGCACTTGACAAGGCAGGCATTACCGTCAATAAAAATACCGTTCCTTTTGAAACACGTTCTCCGTTTGTCACCAGCGGCGTGCGCATCGGTACGCCTGCGCTGACTACCCGCGGCATGAAGGAAAAAGAAATGGATCAGGTTGCCGAATGGATTATTGATGTTCTTGCCCATGTCGGCGATGATGCTCATCTTGAAAAAATCAATAAGGCAGTTGCAGAATTTGCAGGCCGTTTCCCGCTGTTTGCTTATTAATTCAAAAATAATCGCATAAAAAAACGTCCGAATTCCGGACGTTTTTTTATGTTCAATTTTTAAAATTTATTTTTTATTTATTGTATAAATTAGGGTATATTTCCCAATTAATTAAAAAAAAATTTTATTTTATATAACTCTCATAATTATATGGCTGATACATATTAATTTTTAAAGATTTTTCACCCCTTGAACCAGACCAAAGAGTAAGCCGGCGAAGGAAATGCCCCTTGCTCTCATCCTTTACTTTATGCAGGCGAAGCATAAGCTTTACAGATTATGAGAGCAATTGTTTGCCGTAAACTTTGCATAAGCACCGCTGTCGCCATCCGTAAGCCAGCAAGCCGGCAACTGCTGCAGCGGAACCCCGAACAATCCCCGCTGTTTCATATTTTTCGGCAGAAAGCGAAATTTATGCCTTTAAAGGGTGAAACGCTGCAAATTAAAAGCATTGCTTTTTTTTAATAACTGACGCTGCTGACATTGATTTCATTAAAATAAATTTTAAAACACATCCCTATTTTGTTCATTTAATAATATTCATATCAAGCTGTTCCCATTCATCCAAAATGCCTGAACTTCCCAAAGCCTGATATAAAATAATTCCTGCACTGGTGGATAAATTAAGACTTCTGACAGTATTAAAAATAGGAATTTTTACCCTAAACTGCGAAAGAGCCAAAATTTCCTGCGGCAGGCCTCTGGTTTCGGGACCGAAAATAAGAGCATCATCCTTTGAAAATTTAAAAGTATGCAGACTCGTTCCGCCCCTTGCGCTGGTCATGACAAGGCGGTGATATTTTCCGACTTTGTTCATATAACTTTCAAAGTCTTTCCATATTGAAAGCTTGACAAAGGGCCAATAATCAAGACCTGCCCGTTTCAGATATTTATCATCAAGCGAAAAGCCCAAGGGTTCAATAAGATGCAGCTCAATCTGCGTACCCGCACAAAGTCTGGCGATATTTCCCGTATTTGGCGGAATTTCAGGATTATACAAAACAATATGCATAAAATTTCCTAATATTCAATCTGAAAAAGTTTCCGCAGATTTTGCAGGTATTGTGCATGAGTGTCAAGATAAAAAGACAGGGCACGAGAAAAATTTTCACCCAAAACTTCATCTATAAAAAGCTGACTGACATCTTTTTGGCATAACAAAACATACTGCATACGGACCCAAGCCAATTTTTCGTTATCGGAAAGCTGGCGGATAATGCCTTTCAGCATTGAAAAAGAACGGGGCTGATAATACAGCAGATACATGAGGTCAAGAGCATTGACAATCATTTCAGTATATAATTTTGGATTGTATTCTTTAACAATATTTAAAACTTCCTGCGGATTTTTTAATAATTCCAAACTGTCCTGTTCAGGAAAAAGCAGTTCCAGCTGAATATACTGGCGGTACAGTTTATCGTGGGCAAGCCTGTAATCCCAGCGGCGCAGCCAAATATTGCTTTGTTTGTCTGCATAGCCTTCCACAAGGGCAGCTCCGGTATCGGAAGCCATTTTTGAAATAATGGCAGATGATGCAATGGCAATTTCTATGGCATTGTGAACACCGATAAAAGTCAGCAGTTCAAAAAAAATGTTATTGTAAAAAAGTGAAATGGGAATGGCAATAAAACTCCTGAAAAAATTACCTACAATAGCTTCAGTCTGCAGGCCTCGGATATAATTATGCCCCATAATGTAAAAACCGTTCACAAGAGAAATCACCGTAAAAGACAGCAGAGGATTATTGGAGGCAGTGATATTAAATCCTTCTTCCAAAAGAAGATGACGTACAACAAGTTCCAGCAGCAGTACGGAAATCCCCGTATACATGAGGGAATCGCACAGTCTGCTCCAACTGACATAATTGTTCCAGCGCATGAGCGGCGAACGCTTCAGACCGCCGACTCCTAAAATTGCCTGCAAAATATTGCGGAACCCGGTAATCAAAAACCAAATGACCGTTCCGCCCCAAGCCAAAAATGCTATGTCTTGAGTATATTGAAACGAATAAAAAGAAGGCACAAAACCTATAAGCACTTTAATAAAGTTGCTCAGTTTGCTGTTGAGATAATGAAACGAATTCAGCGTATTCTTGGTATTTTTTTCTATAAAGCCGTTGGTGGTGCGCAGCCCCTTTCCGCCGAGGGTAATAATATTGCCTTTGTCAGGTGAAAAGGATTTCAGTTCATTGGAACAGTTGCCGTCATTAAAAACAGTGGTACGCGCCTCAAAATCTGTCCAGCTGCGTATTTTTTTATAGGTCAGTTTTTTTATAAAAGGAATTTTGCGCAATATTTTCTGAAGCAGTGAAACATGCTCGTTGGCATGAGGCATAATATAACTGTCCACCATGCGCACTTCTTTGCGGATAGGAATAATAACCCGTGATTCATTGGAATTTTTCTTCAGTTCCTTTACTGCCCTAAAGGGAAGCGACTGAACATAGGCAAGCCCCATGCCTGCCAGGCGGCCCACACGGCTTGTGGAATCGGTACCCATGCGGGTAAACAGTTTTTTTCCGCTGTAATAGTCTATAATTGTTGCAATATTCCTTAAAACTTGATGTAAAGCTTTAATTCTTTCATCTATGCTGATGGGCGTCAGTTTTGGATTGTTTTTGTATTCGTCAAGCAATTTTTGCCTGTCTTTATCCAAAACCACAGCTGTATCCGAACAAAAAAATGTAAGATGATCTTCGTCATACAAATGTTTTTCTTTGTCGGCTTTGCACTGTTCAATAAGCTGCAAAATAATGGTTTTGAGCAGGGGAGTGTTTTTATTGTTAATTGCCTGCATTAATTCATTAATTTTTACCGTATGCTTGGCATTTCCCTTCTGCCAGTCATAAACGTTGAAAATTTCCAAATGGGTTATTTCACCGTCGGTTTCCCAAAGCAGATTTATTACCTCTTCAGGCGTGGAATTTGCCAGATTGAGAACAATATATCCGTTGGAACGCACTTCCTTCAGACGGTATACAAGCTGATGCGGACTGTATTTCAGCATGGAGGGAATTTTATTCAAATCTTCCTCGGTCAAAATTTCCGCAATAATTTCTTTTTCAATTTTTTGCTCGCAATCCTCAAGAATTTCCAAAAAATATTCCGTAGTCAGCTTATCATAATTGTTCAGTTCGTTGTGCAGGGAAAGAAGTTCCGCTTCATCGCTGCAGGCGCTGATTTTTTCTTTAATAAGCTCTGCATTATGCTTAAGGGTTTCATTGGCATCTTTTTGAATGAGTTCGGCAAGATGCAGAACAGAACTTTGTCCTATGCTGACAAACTGTTTATATTCCTCTGTGGAAATAGGCGGAAGTTCCAAAGAAAATTCCGTATTAATCCGATGACGCAGATTTTGATTCCATTCTTCAATAATTTTAAAAATAAATTTTTCCCGCCACTGCGTAATTTGACGGCCGTCCTCCATAAGTTTAAGCATAAAAGGTTCTTCAAGAAATTCCATAAATTCGTCGGTACTGTAAAATCCTTGCGGAACCCAAATAAAATCAATAAGTTTTTGACGATAAACAATATTATACAAAAGCCCGATACGGATTTTTATGCCCATAATTTTAGCTGCGCTTAAAAGTTCAAAGGCCGTTTCGGGTTTTATGTAGTTATAATATATGACAGTCAAAGAACGTATGCCTTTTACCCATGCATCCATAATAAGATGGGTAGGGGATTTTCTGCCCTTGGTATTGGCATCGTGCACATGATGGTCAAAAACAAGCTGATTCCACGCTTCTGGCATTTCAAGCAAATGATAACGGCGCAAAAGCTTGCGTACAATAGTGGGTTTGCCCGTTGCCGCCATGCGAAAATCATGGGTAAGCTGAAGCTGCTTTTTTTCATCTCCGTAAGCACGGATAAGCTCTTTCATAATTTCAATCAGTACCCGCGCGGTATTACGTCTGAATTTTGTCCCTGCCGTAAACAATACTTCATTATGCAGATTTTCAAGTGCAAGCAGACGTTCTTTGACATTGTTGGTCTGCAGTCTGTCGAGCAGGCTGATGACAGCAGTTGCCATACGTATTTCCTGAGAAATACTCATGTCAATAATGCCGTTGGGATGAATTTTAAGCTGGTAATGACTTTCTATTTTTTTTCCGGAGTCAATGCTTTTATTGACGCTTTCCAAAAAATATTTATCCTGCTTATCAAAAAAGAATCTGCTGCTGAACATAACTACCTGCTTGTAACAACTTATTTTATTTTGCCTTTCAGACGCCAGATTTCGGCAATAACAGCGGCAACAGCCTTATACAGATCTTCGGGAATGGGCTGGCCTATTTCCACGGAAGCATATAAACTTCTTGCCAAAAGCTTATTTTCCCGTATGGGAACACCGTGCTCGCGCGCAACATCTTTTATTCTGAGCGCCACTTTATCGACCCCCTTGGCAAGCACCACAGGCGCGGGGCAAAGCGTGGGATCATACTGAAGCGCAACGGCATAATGCGTCGGGTTGGTAATGACAACATCAGCTTTCGGCACATTCTGCATCATGCGCTGCTGCATAACCTGCATCATTTTTTGCTTTTGCTTGCTTTTGATAACAGGATCACCGTAAGCCTGCTTCATTTCATCCTTAACTTCTTCTTTGGTCATTTTATTGTTTTCTTCATACTGATAAAAACTGTGCCATAAATCAAAAACCGCATAGCCGACCACAGGAATCATGGTATATTTTATCATCTGAAAACTTGCATCCAAAAGATATTTGGCAAGGCCCTCCGCATTGGTATAATATAAGCCGGAAAAGACAGAAGTTTGACTTAAAATAAACATATAGGGCACATAGGCAACCATAACGGCAACGGCCAGTGCTTTTAACAAACGTATAAAAGTGTCGGCAGAGAAAAAAATACGTTTGAGGCCTTTGAAAATATTAAAACGCGCCCAATTAAATTTAAAAACTTTTGTTGTCCAAAGCTGTCCAACCTGTCTGCGCAGCGCCACAAAAGCAGAAATTGCAACAACAAGCACAATGGGACCGCAAACTATGCCGAGCTGCGTGACAAATTCCCATAAAATAGCATGAGCCGCAGTGGGCGTAATAATGTTTTCATCCAAATTTTTAAAACATTCAACCCAATACAAACCAATTTTTTTGCAGGCATACGGCAAATAAAAATACATTACGGCAAAGCCTGCAATAAGCGTGCAGGTTTTGGTAAATTCCATGGATTTTGCAACATTGCCTTCACTGCGCAGTTTTTTGCGCCGCTTCGGAGTTGCCTTTTCGGTTTTGCCGGGATCTTTTGCCATACATCACCTTGGCTTAAGCGCATTGATAAGGTTTAAAAACAAATCATCCAGACCGATAATGTAATTTTGAATATCCAAAGTCAGCAATTGAAAAATTGATCCCAAAAAGAAAAAACCCACCAATATCTTCAGCGGAAAACCAAGTTCCATGATATGCATCTGCGGAGCCATTCTTCCGGTAAACGCAAGGGCAAGTTCAGTCAAAAATATGGCTGCAAGCACAGGAGCAATAATTTTCAATGCCAATGAAAACAACATTTCGGCAAGCATAAATATTTGATCAAAAATCGTCTGTCCGATGAAAAGACCGCCCGCAGGAATATATTTGTAAGTTTCGATAAAAGCTTTCAATAAATAAATATGCCCGTCAAAAATAAGAAAAATAAGTGAAGAAACCAAAAAAAGCATGTGAGCAATAATGCCTGTCTGGGTATTGGTGGCAGGGTCGGCAAACTGAAGCATGCTGAACCCCATCTGCATGGCAATAAGTTCGCCTCCTGCCTGTATTCCCGCAAAAAATATCTGTACCGACAAAGCTAAAATCAAACCCAAAATAACTTCACCCAAAATAACAAGGGCAATGGCAAACGGATGGGCAGGCATGGCTTCCGGAGCCAAACTGACGGCAGGGTAGACTGCCATGGTCACAACAAGGCAGAACGCAGCTTTCCACTGGGCAGGAAGTCCTTCCACTGCATAAATCGGCAGCATGAAAAGAACAATGCTCATTCTTAAAAACGTAAGCAGAAAACCTAAAAAATATGCAGGGTCAAAATCAAATATATCCATACAGTAACTTTAATTGTTATTGTTTCAGATTACAAAATTCACAATACTTTTTCAAGTTAATCCAAGTCAAAAAAATGAAAATGAGGAAATTTATGCCGAAAAAAAGATTCAATTAAACAAAATAAATTTATAACACTTTTATTTTCAAAGATATTATTTATTTTTGAACAAATATTGCATATTTTTTGCGGAGGGAAAATTTATGAGTACGCTTTATTATGATTTCAGCCAAAAGAATACCGCAGCTGATGCAGATGCACTTTTTTCCGATGATTCATTTTCTGCTCCCGAGCTTATGCAGAATGTCTGCGCAGGACAAGACGCTCAATATATTATCCGCAAAAGAGCAATGATTTTGGATTTATGGAATTTGCAGCCTGAAAAGCCAATTTCCGTCAAAGAAAAAAATTTATTTTTTGATTTGCCTATAATTATTGACAATTCAAAAGAATTTTCTTTTTCATGCATGGAGCGTGCCATTCCCGTTCAATAATTATTGATATTTTCACTATACATTCTTTTGGCTTTGTGATAATTAGGACAAAACAGTATGAGTCAAGGAGTATGGTGCTATGACAAATGGCATGCTTGTTGTTATAGGGGTATTATTTATTGCAGCGATACTTGCAGGGGTTATTTCCAAAAAAAACAACAAAAAAAATCATGACGAACACGGAATTCCTTTCGGCAAGGAAGAAAATTTCGCTTTGGCGATTGAACCGTGCAAAGACGGAAAACCGCTCATGTATGACCTTACAACCTGCCGTCATTGCGTGCGTGTTCAGGATTATTTGACAAAACACGGCGTTGAGTTCAATGATGTGCTGGTAGACAGATATATAGGCAAAGCAAGGGAAGAAATCCTCACAAAGTTAAAAACCTACAATCCGAAAGCATCTTTTCCCACGGTGGTTTTTCCTGACGGTTCAGTTGTTATCGGATATCGTGAAGCTGTTCTGCTTGAAGCCGTACAAAACTACAAAAAATCTCAAAATTAGGATACGGAAATGGAATTTTCCTCTCAAAACGAAGAAAAACAATTTAAAAAATGGGTGAAAGAATCACCGTTCAATCAAATTTCCCAAGAAACATTCAAGTTTACCGCACCTGAAGACGAAAAACTCCTTGAACTTTTCAGAGAAGACAAAAACCTGATTAAACAAAAACACTTTATTTCCTTTGAAGAATTTTACAAAGAAAGCTTTATGCCGTTTTTGCCTCTTTCTTTGACGGAAGAAGAAGAAAAAGTTTTAAGCGCCCTTACATGGCGCTATATTTCCCAAAAAATCGAGGCTATGAACAAAGTATTAAAGCATGCCTATGATTTATTGGATAAAAACGAAGGCGCAAAAGCCTTGGAACATATCAAAAATTTAGCTGATGCCGGACACCCCGAAGCCTGCTACCTTATGGCGGCTTTTTGCATGCAGGGCCAGCTTATCCCGAGAGATGCAAAAACCATTCTTGATTATGCTGACAAAGCTATGCGCTACGTCAGCCATCCGAGAACAAATATTTTATTGGCAGGCCTTTATTATGAGGGGTACGGCGTAGAACGCGATACAAGAAAAGCCGTTTCGCTTATTTTGGACGCTGAACGTCATGCAAATGAAGATCCCCATGTTTATTCAATGCTTGCAGAATATTATCAGGACGGTTATATTGTTAACCGCGATGTGGAAAAAGCTGCCATATATGCCTATAAGGCCGATGCATAAAATTTTTTTTATAATCTTAAAAAAGCAGCGCAACAGCTGCTTTTTTTTGTACCTGAAACATACCAATCGGGCAAATTACTTATACAGCCAGTTTGCCCTGTAAGCCCATGTTATAATAGGATTGAACATTTCGGGATTAAAAGACAAAAGTCCCTCAAATTCTTCTTTGTCAATGAACATGGCATCCTGTATTGTTTCTTCGTTATAAAGAAATGTTTTGTTTGCGGAGTTTATTCCGTAGTACGGACCTGCCAAAAATACCGTTGCCTGCACATAACTGTCTTCCTGAAGATAGGGCAGCGTGGCAATTTCTTTCATGGCTATGCTGTCGTCAATAAAAAAATGCTTTTCAAGCTCTCTGTACGCCGTACCTTCTGCGCTCTCTCCCGCATATACAATACCGTAACAGGGAAATTCCCACAGCACATTTTTTTGTTCGCTCTTTTTTTTCACCAGCAATATTTTATTTTTTCTGTCTTTCAGCACAACAAAAATAATGCGGTGGTGCATTTTTTTCTTCTTTACAATATGCTCGGGCATAAGTAAAAAAGGACTGCCGGCATTGTCCGTTATTTCTACAAGGCTCATTCTTGCGGCAATATCAAGGTCATAAGGACAGTCGTCAAATTGTTTGGAGTCATGCATGAAAATTTCCTTAAAATATCCTGTTGTCAAATTGGAAGAAAAACATCTGCAAAGTACGGCAGAACTGGAAAAAAACTGCTTTCCCTGCCCGTGGAATGAAGAACAGTTCCGTCATGCCATGGAAGACCAATTTACCGAACTCTACGGCATCTGTACGGAAGAAAACAATGTCATTGCCTATTTGCTTTGTTCCGTAGTGGGCGATTATGCCGAAATTTTAAATATTGCCACCGATGAAAAATTTCGGCGCCAAGGTCTTGCCGAAACATTGCTGACCTATTGGACAGGACTCGAACATATCCAAAACAGGCAGATTATCCTTGAGGTCAGGGCAAAAAACCTGCCAGCACAAAAATTATACGAAAAATTCGGCTTCAAGCAAATCCATGTCCGCAAAAATTATTACCAAGACGACGACGCTCTTGTCATGGAACGGAATTAAAAACAGAAAAAATTTTCTTTCGCTCTGTTTTCTGAAACCGAAAACAAGCATTATTCAATGCCTGCCATACGCTCCAATTCCTGTTTTCTTTGCTCATCATTGAGACGGACGCAGCGGCTGTATGTTTCGTCATCAAGAAATTCTTTGGTAATTTTAAAATGATTTCTGCCGCGCATGGCAAGCTGGGGCCAATGCGTGATAAGAAGCATCTGCCGCTTTTCCGCCAAAGCGGAAAGACGCTCTGCCACACGGTTAAGTGTTATGCCGCCGACCCCCGCATCCACTTCGTCAAAAATCAGGGTTGCATCTTCATGCTGGGACTGCTGCAAACCGATTACAGCAAGCAAAAAGCGGGAAAGTTCGCCGCCTGAAGCAATTTTGTCAAGAGGCTGCGGATTTTGTCCGGGGTTTGGCGCCCACAAAAGATGCACGGTTTTTTCCATGCACGGTTCCAGTCCGCCTTTATTGATGTCATGTTCTTTAACTTCAGGAATAACCTGAACTTTTTCGGAAAAACCAAGTCCGCCGAGTTCCTTTTCCAAAGCCCTGCAAAAAACTTGGGCTGCCTTTTCCCTTGCTGCATTTGTTTTTGCCAAAATATCCTGCAGAGCATGGGTAAGCTCTTTTTCCTTTTTTTCGATATTATGTATATCAAGGCTACAGGCATCAAGAAAAGAAAGATTTTCTTCAATTTCTTCTTTAAGGTTTACAATCTGCTCTATGCTTCGGTTCAGCCTGCGCTTGAGCTGTGCAAGTTTATACAGACGGGCTTCTATATCATTCAGACTCATGTCACTGTCAATATCGGGAGTCGGCACGGTGCGGAATTTTGCACTTAAATCCTTAACTTCTTCCTGAAAATTAAGAAGACTTTCATAAGCGCTGTCCATATCATGGTCAAAGTCCGTATCTTTGGTCAAAGAATAAAGAATACGCTCCAAGTGATTGAGCTGAGCGGTAAGCCCGCCGGAACCGTCGGAACCGAACAAAATTTCCAAGCCCTCGTCATAGGACTGCTGTATGTGGTCAATGCTTTTAAACTGCTGACGCAAATTTTCCAAATTTTCTTCTTCGCCAAGTTCGGGATTGACTTTTTCAATTTCCGCCTGCTGCATTTCCAAAAGCTCTCTTTTGTCTTTCAGCGTTTCAATTTTGGCAAGCAGCGTATTTTTTTCCTGTACGCAGGCTTTGAGCGCTTTATGGAGTTCTTCTTTTTTTACTATCAGGCTCTTGTCTTCAATAAAATCATCAACAAGCGCAGCCTGAAAACTTTGCTGCAGAAGACGCTGCTGACCGTGCTGTCCCACATGCAGAATCAAAAGCGGACGCAGTTCTTTTACTGCTTCCTGCGAGCTGACATTGCCGTTCAGAAAAAATCTGCTTCTGCCTGTTTCGGCCAAAAGTTCGCGGCGGAGCATATATTCTGTGTCACCAAGATAAAAAATTGCCTCAACCTGCGCTTTTTCTTTGCCTTTGCGCACCATATCGGCGCTTAATTTTTCACCCAGCAAAAATTGGATCGCCTTCAAAATAAATGTCTTGCCCGCACCTGTTTCCCCTGTCAGCACATTCATGCCCTTGGTGAAGTCAAGCTCTGTGTCATCGATTAAAGCTAAATCACGAATTCTCAAATATTCCAGCATAGCAACCTCACAGGTCAGCGTTGTTTCAATCGCGGGTCAAGTATATCACGCAAACTTTCGCCAAGCAAATTATATCCGAGCACGGTAATGAAAATGGCCAGTCCGGGAAAGAGAGACAGCCACGGTGCATTGGTCAGCACGTCTTTTCCGTCAAGCAGAATGTTTCCCCAGCTCGGATCGGGCGGCTGAACGCCAAGTCCCAGAAAACTGAGGGAAGATTCCACCAAAATTGCGCCTGCAGTGCCCAAAGTCGCAGAAACAAGCACGGGCGCCAGTGTATTGGGCAGGATATGGACGCATAAAATTCTCATTTTGCCTGCCCCTGACAGTTTAGCTGCTGAAATAAAGTCTCTTTCGCGCATGGACAGGGTTTCGGCACGCACCAAACGGGCAAGCCCGGTCCATGAAGTAAAGCCGATAACAATCATAATATTTATGACGCTCGGTTCCAAAAAGGCAATAACGGCCAAAATAAGAAAAAAAGACGGAAAACAAAGCATGATATCAACAATACGCATAATTATTTCATCAATCATTCCGCCGAAATATCCTGAAATAAGACCCAGCGTGACGCCTATCAGCGAGGAAATGCCCACAGCAATAAAGCCTACCCACAAAGAAACCCGTGCCCCGTATAAAAGACGGGTAAAAATATCACGTCCCACGGCATCTGTTCCCATAATATGCTCGGCACAGGGCGCAAAAAGCATTTTGTCAAGATTTTGTTCCGTAGGGGTATAGGGCGTCAGATAAGGAGCAAAAACCGCCAGAAAAGCCATGGTCAGCACTATGGCAAGTCCGAGGAAAAGCAAAAAGTTGCGTTTCAGTTTCAAAAACATGGCTTGTCCTTATTTTGGGCTGTGCAGGGAAATTCTCGGGTCTGCAAGTTTATAACAGAAATCTGCCAGCAAATTGCCTGCAAGGGTCAGCACGGCACCAAAAACCAAATTCCCCATTATAAGGGGATAATCCCGCGCCATAACCGCACCGTAAAAGAGCTGGCCGAGCCCGGGCAGAGCAAAAATGCTTTCAATGATGACACTGCCGCCGATAAGTCCCGGAACAGAAAGGCCGAGCAGGGTAATAACGGGAAGCAGGGCATTTCGAAGGGCATGCTTGTAAATAACACAGCGTTTGGTAAGCCCCTTGGCTTTAGCAGTCAAAATATAATCCTGACGCAGCACTTCCAGCATGGAAGAGCGCAGAAAACGGGAAGTGCCTGCAATGGCGCCGACGGTGGAAACAAGAACTGGCAGGAATAAATGCCTTGCAACGTCAAAGCATTTTCCCCAGAAGGAAAGTTCCTGAAAATCAAGCCCCGTAATGCCTGATATGGGCAAAATGCCGTGTTCTATGCCAAGATACATCATAAGCAGCAGGGCAAGCCAAAAGCCGGGCATGGCAAAACCCAGAAAAACCAAAAACGTAAAAAGCTTGTCTATGAATTTTCCCTGATGAACGGCAGAAATAATGCCGATCGGCAAAGCAATGACAAGTGCAAGCAAAAGGGAAGTGACATTCAGTCCCACGGTGAGGGGAAGCCGTTCCATAATTTTGTCAAGCACAGGCCTGCCGTCGCCCGAAAGGGAATTGCCGAAATCAAACTGCACCAGTCTTGAAAACCAGTCAAAATACTGCTCATAAACAGGCTTATCAAGTCCGTACAGCGCATTGAGCTTTGCCCTGTACGCCTCATTGACAAGAGGATTCAGGCTTGTCTGCATGTCCGTCGGCGAACCGGGGGCAAGGTGCATAACAAAAAAGCTGATAAGGGTAATGCCTGTAAAAATAAGAAATACCCACAACAGTTTTTTGATGAAATACCAAACAGCATGCATGGAAAAAAGCAAGTATTATGCTCCCTTGGATATATCGTGATTGATCCAGTCGTTTACGGCACGCACTTCTTCGTCCCATGCGTTTTGGTTCAGCCGCACACTCAAAAATTGTTTATACACTTCGTCAAGAAGTGCCAAGCCTTCAGAAATAAACTGCATTTTTATGTAAAACGTTGCGTCTTCGTCTTCTTCGTTTTCTTCCGCTTTGGCAATGGCAGGGGTTTTGAATGAATTTAAGCAAAAATCCTCTGCTTTCAAAGAAACCTGCCAGTTCATTTCATCTTTATAAAAACTTACCAGAGCGCGCACAACTTTTTTTCCAGTGGAAAGTCCAAGCCTTGCTTCACGAAGAGGTGAAAAAGAACCCGATACGGAAGCCGTTTCCTGATGTTCCCCTTCGCCGCCGCGGACAACCAAACGCTGCTCTATGCGTACATGAAAAGCGCCGTCACCGTCAGTCATGCGAAAAAGACCGTCGGCATATTCGCTTCTGTACCAAAGCCATGTCAAAAATTCCTGCCCCAACAAAATATCAATATTATCGCCAAGATATGGTGCTTCAGCCATGTATGTTTCCTTTTAAAAACGTAATAAAATCAATACAAAAATCAGTCAATGTTAAAAACTGTAGGTTCCAGGGCATCCAGTCTGTCCTCACAGCCTTCACCCAAAATATTCTGAGCAAGAGTGTAGGGGAGTATTTGTTCAATGCCCACATCAAAGCTTCTGACAAAATATTCGCTGAACAAATCCAAGACCTTGCGCTGTGTTGAAGCAAAATATACGGTTTTATGGGCATAATCCCAAATAACCTCAAAAACGGCAGGAACAGGCAGGGTTCTTGCACGCAGCTTCAGCTTTACCTGTTCGATGAGTTCTTTTTTTCTGTCCTTGCTGATATATTTTTTGCCAAGTTCCGCAAGTTTCTGTTCTTCTTCACGCAATGCCATGGTAACGTATTTTTTGATAATTGCAGGCGCAACACGGCGGGTGTCAAGCCGAAAGGCAAAAACAACAAATTCACTTTTGCGGGGGCTTGATTCGGAAAACGACGTATCCAGCATATCATCAAAGCTTGTCCAGCCGTAAGCGCGCTCGTCGGCAATATCGTCAATGTCTGTAATGGCAAATTTTCTTAATACGTCTTCAATGTTGTCATAAATTTCAGGTTTCACGTCATCAAGAACTTTAAAACGCGTAAAACTTGTGCTTGATTTGAGAAAGCTCATAAGAACCCCTTATATTTTTTATCACAGTAATTTTACTGTATTAGCACTTTTCGCGCAAGATTAAAAAAAAAGTTTTTTTTGCTTAAGTTTTCAAAGAGTTATACGATATATTTTAATGAAAGAAAGATATTGGCTGCCTCTGAAATTTTGCTGCATCGTTCCATAAGACAAACGGAAATAATACTGAAAAATAAAAAAAGCTGCCAGCATACACAGGCCAAAAGCGCATCCCCAAAAATAACTGCCGGCAGCCCACAGCAAAATCTTCATAAGAACTCCAAATAGAACACCAAAAAAGAGAAAGCCGTCAACGGTGCAGACGGCTTTTCTTTTTAATATATTTTTGTCCCATAATGTAAATTATGTAAACTTTTATTAACCAAAAAAATAGGAACTATAAATTATGCAGTAATTTCAATAAAATAAAATTATTGCCAAAATATCGCTCAGCTAAAGATATTAAAAAATTTGCCCCTAAAAAAGCTCCATGCTTCTGCAGAATACAGACTAAATTGCATCAAAATTTTATATGTTTTTTTCGTATTATTTTAATTTTTATCCCGTCATTATTTATTTGCCGCAGCATAAATTACAGCTAACCACACTTTGAAATTTTTCTTTCCATGCAGAGCAAAAAAGCTCCCCTGCTGTCAGCAAGTTAACAGTGCATACCTTTTCAAGATATTTTTGTTATCCGTTGAATAGCAAAAAAAGTTGCGGAAAATTCTCAGCTGTATATTTATAACTATGTATAACTAATGAATTTAATAAAAAAATTATTGCCGGCTTGATTTTGACTAATTTTAAAAGCCTGCTATACTGAAGCAAGGAGTTAATTATGAAAATAAAATCAATAGCCTGTTTATTATTATGCGGTTTTTTCAGCGGAGTATGCTTTTCCGAAAGCTTTGCTTTTCCAAAAAATCAGCAGGATTTGGCTGATATTGCCGAAAAACTGGTGATAACGGGCCTTGATTCAAACAGCATTCCTCCAATTGTCAACCCTGAATTTACCACGGTCAGCCTTGCTTCCATGTCTTTGGACAATGCCGAGCCTGTTTTCATTGTATGCACAGGTTCATTAAAGCCCCTGCAGGAACGGGAAGTCATTATCCTTCCCCAGCGTCTTATGGTCTGGCATGAAGTTTTAAACATCATAGAATCAGACAAAGCATTTGCCGTAACCTACAGCCCCATTTCCGGCTCTTTGGCAGCCTATAACACCAAACGCGACAACATGTATCTTCAGCTGCAGGCTGACGGAAGGCAGTACAATGCAAACAGCGTGCTTATGGATATCAATACCAACAGCCGCTGGTCACAAATGTACGGACTGTGCTTTTTGGGAACTCTGACGGGGCTTGGCTTGGACATTGTTCCGAGCTATTGGACAACATGGGACAAAGCCCAAAATTTTTATATCGACAAACCCAATGCAAAAGTTCTTTTAACCCCAAGAACAAACAAGCGCTACGGTTCCGACCCTTACGGATCTTACAGCGATCCCGAAAGCTTTTATTATAATGACAAGCTCGTCTACCCTGTTTCACGCATCGATACGCGCATGGGACTCAAAGACATGGTCATCGGTCTTGAGCTGGACAAAAAATTCATGGCTATTAATATTGAATATGTCCGCAAAAAAGGCATTGTCAATTTTTTCTTTGACAAATACGCACTGGCTGCCGTTTATGACAACAGGCTGGGCGTTGTGCGGATTTTTGACAGAACCGTATGGTACGGCAAAGACCCTCTTGTGCTGGTAAAAGAAAACAATAAAACCTTTAAAGATTTGCAGACGCAAAGCACGTGGGACTTTGACGGCGTATGCCGAAAAGGCAATTATCTCGGTTCATATATGAAAGAATATTACGGCATTTATGCGTTTTGGTATGCCTATGCGGCACATAATCCCGAAACAGAAACCATTCCCGGAAAAAGCGAAGTACCTGATTCAGCGCTTGAAATAGGGATTTTGGAAGACAAAACCATAGGCGAAGAACTGGAAGGCCCTGTGGAACACAGCGGGCTGGGCGTGCCGTGGAATTAATTCCATTCCACGCAGGCCATGCCAATACCGCCGATGCCGAGATTTTTCCGCATCACAACGGTTGGAGAAGTGTTTGGCAAAATTTGCGGCAAATCGTGCAAAATCCCTTCAAGTGCACCGTTTTCAAGATATTTTTTGGTTTTGGCAAATGAAGCGTTTTTTTTGCCATTTACCCGTTTTTCATATAAAACAGTTGCATATTCTCCCAAAATTACGGGAAGATATCCAAGATATGCCATATTCCGTTCAGGATTTTCGTATTCCAGAAAAATAGCCTTGGGAGCACTCTGTTTCATTTGTCTGATAAAATGTATCTGCTCTTCCCTGTCCATGCTGTGCAGATTAAAAAGAGAAACGGCAGCGTCATATTCTTTATAATTCAAAGAAAAACACGGGACAGTTTCGCCTTGGCTTAAAATCTGAAACTGTCTGTCCAAAACAGTGACGGGCAGAGAAAAGTTTTTGCACACTTTGGCAAAATCGCAGGTTTCCCTGCCTTCTTCATTTTTATAAACATTTTCAACGGCTGCAACGGCATGAATCCTGTTTTCGGAAAAAATATACTGGGCAACCCTGAAATAAAGATCTTTGTAAAAAGGCCGTAAGACTATATTGCGCATAAATTATTCACTGATTTCACGATATGTGGCAGTCTGGGCGGATTTTTCGCTGATGCTCACGCTGTATAATTTTACGGGATATTCTTTCAGGCGCGGTTCAATGCACTTCCAAAGATAACGGGCGATATTTTCGGAAGAGGGATTGATTTTGTCAAAAGGCGGCGTATCATTGAGCACGCAGTGGTCAAGCTTCTGCAGTTCTTCACGCAGAATTTTTTTCAGCACGGTAAAATCTGCCACAAGCTCGGTATCTTCAGTAAGCGTATCCCCTTCAATCACAAGTTCCGCAAGATAATTGTGACCGTGCATGTTTTCGCATTTGCCCTGATAATTGCGCAAAGCATGGGCGGAAGAAAAACTTTCCCTTACAGTCAGCTGCCAAAAAGAACGGGCCATAACTTCTCCTTAATGTTCAATCTCACAAAGCGCACGCATGTCACGGTAAAATTCCGGGGTAACTTTAACTTTCCAGTCATCACCGAATTTCAGTTTGCAGACATATTCGTCATCAACTTTCATATACATGGAAAACGGCGCATTGCCCTTATGTTTCTGCAATACTTGCTTAAAGAGCGAAATATTGTCGGTAATCAGCTTGGAGCCGAAATCAATGGTAATTTCCTTGCTGCAGTTTTCGCAGGCTTCCAAAAGCGGTATCATATTTTCAGCCAGCAGCTTGATTTCGATTTTGTTTTCTTCTTCCTCTTCCCTGTTTTCGTCATAGCTGTTTTCTTCAGCCTGACTTTTGTCCACGGTTGCGGTCAGGAAAAATAAATTATTGGACTCATCGGAAAAATATTTTCTGAGTTCCTCATACTTTTTGGGGAAAATAATAAGTTCCGCATGCCCTGTCAAATCCTCAATCTGCATAAAGGCCATTTTTTTGCCTGTTTTGGTAATAATTTCCTTTATTCCGGTAACCAAAACAGCTACATTGACAAGGGTTTTGTTTTCAATGTTTTTCACGTCTTCCAGCGGTATGACGTTTAATCGTTCAAAATCAGCCATATACGCCTGCAGAGGATGTGACGTGAGATAAAAACCGAGAGCCTCTTTTTCGTAATTGATTTTTTCTTCCTCTGACCACTCGGGAAGACGGTTTTCAGGACATTCAAAACCGACTCCGCCAAGGCTTGTGCTGTCTTCTTCCATGGGCGCAAGGGCAAGCAGGGAAACCTGCTTGGATTCCTTTTCCTTTTGTTTTTTGGCAACCTTGGCAATAACCGTATCCATAATTGCCAAAAGACCGTTTCTGGAAACGCCGAAAGAATCAAGGGCTCCTGCCTTGATTAAATTTTCCAATACCCTTTTGGTAACTTTGCGCAGATTTATGCGATAACAAAAATCAAAAAAGGATTTGTACGGCCCTTTTTCTTCCCTGTTGCGGACAATTTCGTTAATGGCTTCGTCTCCGACCGTTTTTACGCCGCCGAGACCGTAAATAATGGCGTCGTTGTCCGGAGTAAATTCACGGCGGCTTTTTTGAATGTCGGGCGCTTTTACCTTAATGTTCATTTCATTGCACACGGCAACATATTTTAAAATTTTGTCCTGGTTGCCTATTTCCGAACTCAATAAAGCACTCATAAATTCAACGGGAAAATATTTTTTCAAGTATGCGGTATGATAGGAAATAACCGCATACGCCGCACTGTGGGCCTTATTGAAGCCGTATTCGGCAAATTTTTCCATAAGGTCAAAAATTTCATTGGCTTTTTCTTCGGGAACGCCGCGTTTGCCTGAACCGTCAAGAAAAATACCGCGCTGCTGCGCCATTTCTTCGGGCTTTTTCTTGCCCATGGCGCGGCGCAGAAGGTCGGCGCCGCCAAGCGTATACTGGGCAACAATCTGGGCAATCTGCATAACCTGTTCCTGATAGACAATAACGCCGTAGGTATCTTTCAGGCATTTTTCCAGTTCGGGCAGGGGGTAGGTAACTTCCACTTCACCGTGTTTGCGTTTGCAGAATTCATCAACCATGCCTGAGTTCAGCGGTCCGGGACGGTATAAGGCAAGCATAGCGATCAAATCTTCAAAACAGGTCGGCCGCAGCATGCGAAGATATTTGCGCATGCCCGTGCTTTCCACCTGAAAAACACCGTCCGTATCGCCCTTTGCATACAAATCATAAATCTGCGGATCGTCAAAAGGCAGCGTATCCAAATCAGGCGGCGTTTTGCCCTGATGAATGATGTTTTTGATTGCCTTGTTGATAAGGGTTATGGTACGCAGTCCCAAAAAGTCAAATTTCACCAATCCGACTTTTTCCACAATTTTCATGTCAAACTGAGTAACAAGTTCGTCTTTTTTACCTTTAAAAATAGGCAAATATTCATACATGGGCTTGTCAGACACCACAACGCCCGCAGCGTGCGTGGAGGCATGACGCGAAAGCCCTTCAAGACGGAGGCAAATGTCAATCAAACGTTTGGAAGACGGATTTTTATCATATTCTTCTTTAAATTCTTTATTGCCTGCAAGGGCTTTTTCCAGCGTAATG
>CALUWZ010000002.1 GCA_944324625.1 uncultured Mailhella sp.
AAAAGGCGGCATAAGCCGCCTGTTGTATGCATTCTCCAATAAAGTATTAGTTAGGGCAAACTTCTGCAAAAGCTTTGTCAAGAGCTGCAACGATTTCGTCAATTTCTTTAGTTGTAGCAATGAGAGCAGGGCTGAAGCAGAGGGTGTTGTTGAACTTCTTGAAGGAACGAGAAGTTTTGCCGATGATAACGCCTTGTTTCATGCAGTTGCCGGCAATTGCACCGAGAACGGATTCATCAACAGGTTCTTTGGTTTCACGGTCTTTAACAAGTTCCATACCGCAGAACAAACCTTTACCGCGAACGTCGCCGATAACTTTGTATTTATCTTTGAGTTCGTTGAGTTTGCCGAGGAAGTAGTCACCAACTTTGGTAACGTTTTCAAGGAGGTTTTCTTTTTCGATAATGTCAAGGTTTGCAATAGCAGCAGCAGGACCGGAGGTGCATCCGCCGAAGGTGGAGATATCACGGAAGTAGCTTTCGCGATCGCTTGGTTCTGCAATGAAGTCTTGGAATACTTTTTCAGTGGTTACTGTGCAAGAGATAGCAGCATAACCGGAAGCAACGCCTTTAGCCATGGTTACGATGTCAGGCTGTACGTCGAAGTGCTGATAGCCGAACCATTTACCGGTTCTGCCAAGACCGCAAACAACTTCGTCAATGATAAGAAGAACGTCGTATTTTTTGCAGATTTCAGAAACTTTTTTGAGGTAATCCTGAGGAGGAACGAGAACGCCGCCGCCTGCAGTGATAGGTTCTACGATAACGCCGCCAACGGTGTCAGGACCTTCAGCCAAGATAACTTTTTCAAGTTCGTCGGCAAAGAGTTGGCCAAGTTTAGGATCGTCTTGTGCAAGGCCGTAAGGGTTGCGGTAGCAGTTAGCTGCAGGGAAAGAAACAAAGCCGGGAGTGAAGGGGCCGTATTGGTCACGGCGTTCTTCTTGGCCGCAAGCGGAAAGAGTGGTAATGGTGGTACCATGGTAGTCACGGTCACGGTAAATGATTTTGTTTTTCTTTCCGCCGTGTTTCAGCATAGAAATTTGGCGAACGATTTTGAATGCTTTTTCGTTAGCTTCAGAACCGGAGTTGGAGATATAAACACGGCTCATGCCGGGCATTTTGGAGATAAGTTTTTCAGCAAAAATAGCGGTTGGGGTGCTGCCGAAAGAGTTAGCGAAGTAGCAGAGTTTTTTCATTTGTTCTGCAACTGCGTTAACGATTTCTTCACGGCCGTAGCCAACGTTTACAGTCCAAACACCGCCGGATACGCCGTCAAGGTATTCTTTACCGTTGATGTCGTATACGCGCATGCCTTTACCGTGGTCGAAAATAACAGGGTCGGAATTTTCGTATACTTTATGTTGTGTAAGGTGGTGCCATACATATTTTTTGTCAAGAGCAATAACTTCAGCAGCAGAAAGTTCTTTTTTGCAGCAAGCCATAATAAGCCTCCAAAATGGATGTAAATAAGTAAGTTATAAAAAAAGTCCATAAGGGCAGAGCCCTTATGGACAAAAAGTTATATTAGAGAACTTCGCTCAAAGCGTGGCATTCCATGCCGAACTTGTCGCAAACACCTTTGAAGAATACTTTTCCGTCGTGGGTGTTAAGACCTTTAGCAAGAGCTTCGTCAGTTTTGCAAGCTTCTTTCCAGCCCTTGTTAGCAAGTTTTACCATGTAAGGCAAGGTTGCGTTGGTAAGGGTGAAGGTAGAAGTACGTGCAACAGCGCCGGGCATGTTGCCTACGCAGTAGCAAACAACGCCGTTTTCAGTGATGAAGGTTGGGTTGTCGTGGCTGGTAGCACCGTGTTTAGCGGTGGTTTGAACAGCGCCGCCTTGGTCAATAGCAACGTCAACGATTACGGAACCGGGTTTCATGGATTTTACCATTTCTTCGGTTACGAGCTGAGGAGTTGCAGCGCCTGGGATAAGAACGGAACCAACAACTACGTCAGCGTCTTTTACAGCGTGAGCAACGTTAAGAGCGTTGGAGTAGATGGTTTGGATTCTGTTTCCATAGAGGTCGTCGATTTCACGAAGACGTGCAATGTTTACGTCGAGAATGGTAACTTTAGCGCCCATGCCAACAGCTACTTTAGCAGCGTTGAAACCAACAACGCCGGCACCAACTACAACGAAGTTAGCAGCAGGAACACCAGCGGTGCCGCCCATGAGGAGGCCCATGCCGCCTTCACGTTTGGTAAGAAGCTGTGCACCAACTTGAGCAGCCATACGGCCTGCAACTTCAGACATAGGAGCGAGAAGAGGAAGCTGACGGTTAGGAAGTTGAACGGTTTCGTAAGCAATAGCGGTTACTTTCTTTTCAAGAAGAGCTTTGGTGAGCTCAGGTTCAGCAGCGAGGTGGAGGTAGGTGAAAAGAACCATGCCTTCGCGGAAGTATTGGTATTCAGGTGCGAGAGGTTCTTTTACTTTAACAACCATGTCACCGCTCCAAGCTTCGGCAGCGGTATCAACCATTTGAGCACCGGCAGCAATATAGTCAGCATCAGTAATACCGATAGCAGTACCGGCGTTTTTTTCTACCAATACTTTGTGACCGGCGTCAGCAAGAGCTTTTACGCCTGCAGGGGTAATACCAACACGATATTCTTGGTTTTTAATTTCTTTTGGAACACTAACGATCATTTTGTCTTCTCCTAAAAAAGTTTGAAATGTATTTAACAGTCTGAATGGCTGTTTACCTTCTGCGAGGATTAAAGCAAATCTTGTTCCAAAATGCAAGAGGTTTTGGTTTATTTTTTTTATTGCATTGAAATATAAAGCTAAAAATAATTTATTTGCCTAATGATATTTTTCACATAATAAAAATGCACCGTTTAAAATTTTAAACAATGCATTTTTGACTTGATTTTAGTCGGAGATTTTTATGCCGAGGTGTTTTGCCTTTCGAACGACGGTAGACTGGCTTATTCCGAGCTTTTTGGCTGCCTTGTATGTGCTTCCTTCCTGAACGAGTGCGTCTTTTATCATTGAGTACTCAAGCTCGAAAATGGCTTCTTCCAAGGTTTTGTCGTTAACATTGATGGACGTGCTGTTTTGTTCGTTTTCCTTTTCGGCAAAAACATAGGGATGCAGATCTGAAGGCCGAATGATGTTTCCTTCCGTCATGGCGGCAAGGTATTCCACTGCTCCCCGCAGTTCGCGGACATTGCCGGGCCATGAATAGGCTGAAAGCGCCAGCAGGGTTTTGGGAGCAAAGCTTTTGATGGTGTTCAGGCGTTTGCATGCGTCTGCCAGAAAGGATTTTGCAAGTTCCGGAATGTCTTCCTGACGCTGTCTGAGCGGCGGGATATTAACTTTTAATATATGAAGACGGTAATATAAGTCTTCTCTGAATTCTTTGCGCTTTACCAGTTCGTCAAGAGGCCTGTTGGTGGCGGCAATGATCCGTACGTCAACATTAATTAATGTATTTCCCCCGACACGGTGAAAGCCGTAGTTGTCCAGAACGTGCAGCAGCTTTGCCTGAACGGAGAGGGGAAGTTCGCCTATTTCGTCCAGCAGCAGCGTTCCTTTGTCTGCCTGCTCAAAATATCCTTTTTTCCCTGCTTGGTCCGCGCCGGTGAAAGAGCCTTTTTCGTAGCCGAAAAGTTCCGAGTCAATAAGGGATTCGGCAATTGCGGCACAGTTAATGGCTATGAACGGTTTGTCTTTGCGGCTGCTGTGTTCGTGAATGAATGACGCCGCAAGGCTTTTGCCTGTTCCCGTTTCGCCGAGAAGCAGAACGGAAGAAGTTGATTTGGCGACTTTTTTAAGCTGTTCCAGACAGTTTTGGAATACTTTGCTGGTGCCGATGTATTTTGAACCGTTTTCGAATTTCTTCAGTTCGCCTTTATATTGTCTGACTGTTTGTTCGGCGTCCAAAACTTTTTTGTGAAGTTCGTCGTATTCGGACATGTCGCGGATAAGTGCCACAACGCGCTTGACATTTCCGCTGTCATCCAGAATGGGGGTGCTTGTGTTGAGGCAGTGCCGTCCGTTGGAATAATCGTCAAACTGGGTGACAGTCTTTTTTTGGGAAAGGGCATCAAGGGTTACGCAGCTGGTAAATTTTCCCTGCATCATGGGAATGGTAACGTGTTTGCCTACGACTTCCTTTGAGTTGATGCCTGCAATGCGTTTGAGCGCTTTGTTGGCATAAAGGGTAATGCCGTTGCCGTCAATGATCCAAATGCCGTCATGAATGGAATCCAAAAGAATTTCAAATTCATGCAGGAGCAGTTCGTAGCGTTCGTTTTGCTGATAGGGGATTTCCACCCAGAAAATATAAATAAGCTCTTCTTTAAGTTCCAAGCCGAAATCTTGATTGCGGACTTTTTTCTTAAAGCATAAAAAGCTTCTGTTTTCCGCGGAAAATGTCCTTGCTTCGCCGTCGGGCGGAACTTGGTCGATAAAGTCCGTATGGGCGGCTCCCAGTTTCTTTAAAAGCTGGGAAAGTTCTTTGCCGTGGGCTTTTTTTTCTGTGCTTTCAAAAAAACGCAGGGCTTTTTCATTCATGGCAAGGATTTTTCCCGTCGGTTCATGCAGCAGGCATGCATAAAGGGGAACAGGTAAATTATCAAGAATTTTTTTGAGTATTTCAGGGTAAATATAATCGTGCATAACTTCCCTATTTATAATGATAAAAAACAAAATCAAGTTGTATTTGCATTGAATATCACAGATACGTCAGGAAATCAAGTTGTATTTGCATTGAAAGTTTTATCTTGCTAGTTTAATTGTTAAAAAATAAGAAAATGTTTGTCTGAACAGCTTTTTTCCTTCGTTTATTGACAAAATATGGCGAAAAGAATAAAATAAACGGCAAGTGAAAAAAAGAATTTTTGTTTTTCACAAAAGTTTATAAGGAGTTTTGTTATGAAGTTAAAAGCAGTTTTCACGGCAGCAGCATTGGTTTTTGCCAGCGCAACGGGTGCTTTTGCCGCTTATGACGGTCCTAAATTGAATTTCAGAGTTGCTCACACAACTCCTCCGGGAAACCACATTACCCTTGCTTTTGAAAAATTTAAAGAGTTGGTCGAAGAAAAAAGCGACGGCAAAATAAAAGTTCAGGTTTTCCCAAATGCAATTTTGGGCAGTGACCGTGTTCTTATGGAAAGCGCTCAGCGCGGCACCATTGAAATGGCTGTAAGCTCTACTCCGAATATGGCCAGTTTTTCACCGTATTATCAGGTTTTTGACTTGCCGTACATAACTTCCGCAAAGTATCAGCAAAATTTCTACAAAGCTATCGACAACGGTCCTCTTGCCGATTATATGAAGAAAATTTCCAATGAAATCGGTTTGGAACCCATTATGTGGGCAGAATACGGCTACAGACATTTTGTTTCCGTAAAACCCATGAAAGGCGTTGCTGATTTGGCAGGCATTAAAATGAGAACAACCGATTCTCCGATTGAAATCGAAGTTGCGAAAGTTCTTAAAATGAACCCGACACCTGTCGCTTGGGGCGAAACATATACTGCTTTGCAGCAAAAAACCATTGACGGCGAAGGCAATACCTTCCCTCATCTTTACGGCGCAAAGCACCACGAAGTTTTGAAATATGCCATTACTTCCGCACACAACTACAGCATGCAGGTTATGATGGCCAACAAAAAGTGGTGGGATTCTCTTGATCCCAAAGCTCAGGCCGTTATTAAAGAAGCCGTAGTCGGAGCTCTTGATTATCAGAGAAATGTTCTGTACCCCAAAAATGAAGCCGAAGCCCGTCAAGGATTTATTGACGCAGGCATTCAGATTACCGATTTGACCGATGAACAGCTTGCAGAACTCAGAAAGCTTGTTCAGCCTGTTTGGGATAAATTCCTTCCTCAGCTTCCTGCCGATTTGGTAAAATTGGTACAAGATACACAGAAATAATTGTTTGATTTTTTGTTAAAGCCACTATCAGTCTGCGATAGTGGCTTTGTTTTTTCTTTTTCTGGAGATTTATATGAGTAAATTGAGCAAATTTACCGACAGCATAGAAAAGCCTTTTTTGTTTGCAGGAATCATTTTAATGATTTTTGTCATTACCTATCAGACTTTTTTCCGATATTTCATGTCATCAGCAATGGGCTTTTTGTCTTCTGAGAATGTTATCAATTTTTTTGCCGTTACGCTTGGGTTTGCCGGTACGGCGGATTTGTTCGCAGGCTGGCGTGAAGGACTCAGCAAAGTTGTCGGTTATGCCGTATGGACGGAAGAAGCTGCCCGTTATATTTTTGTATGGACAACGTACTTGGCTATACCTATTGCCATAAAAAAACGGACCAATATCAGGGTTGATGCTCTTTTTATAAAATTTTCCGAACGGGTGCAGAATATGCTGTGGGTAACCATTGATTTGCTGCTCCTGTTCTTTACGTTTATTATTTGCTATAAAGGCATTCAGTATGTATCCATGCAGATGCAGTTCCCTCAGTATACTGCAGCGCTCCGACTGCCTTATTATGTTCCGTACTTCATTTTGCCGATTGGATTCGGATTGATGATCCTGCGGACTTGCGAATCGTTGTTTTCACAGTTTAAGCTGACCGGGTTCAAAGATTTCTGCATCGGAACCGTTATCGCGGCAGTAATGCTTCTTCCCGTATATCTTTGGGAAGAGGCTAACGCCATTCTTATTTTGTTCGGATATTTTGTTTTGCTGCTGATGCTTGGGGTGCCTGTCGCATTCGGGCTGGGGCTGTCTGCTCTGCTCACCATCATTGCGGCAGGAACCTTGCCGATTGATTATGTTGCAGGCGTTGCTTTTACTTCCATTGACAGTTTCCCGATTATGGCAATTCCGTTCTTTATTGCCGCAGGCGTTTTTATGGGTGCCGGCGGCTTATCCGAACGTCTGCTGAATCTTGCCGATGAGCTGCTGGGCGGTTTGGTCGGCGGCATGGCTCTTGCAAGTATTGCGACATGCATGTTTTTTGCCGCCATCAGCGGTTCAGGCCCGGCAACCGTTGCGGCGATCGGGGCAATTACCATTCCTGCAATGGTGGAGCGCGGATATGACAAAATGTTTGCGGCTGCGGTTGTTGCGGCTGCAGGCGCTATCGGCGTTATGATTCCGCCGAGCAACCCGTTTGTGGTTTACGGCGTAACGGCTCAGGCTTCCATCGGTGATTTGTTCCTTGCAGGCATTGTTCCGGGTGTGCTTACAGGTTTTGTTTTAATGGGAGTGACCTATTTTATTGCCAAGAAAAGAAATTGGCGCGGTGAAGCCAAAGAGAGAAACTTGGCTTCTCTTTCCAAAGCCTTTTGGAATGCAAAATGGGCTATTTTGGTTCCTGTCATCGTTCTCGGCGGCATATACGGCGGCATAATGACTCCTACGGAAGCCGCGGCTGTTGCGGCATTATACGGTTTGATCGTCGGCGTATTTGTGTACAAAGAGCTGAATTTGAAGCGGCTGTATGAAGCCTGCATCGAAAGTGCCAAGATGTCTTCCGTTATTATTATGTTAATGGCCATGGCAACCATTTTCGGAAATGTAATGACGCTTGAGTCCATTCCGCAGCAGATTGCCGAACTGATTTTGAAACTGACCAAGAACCCGGTAATCATTATCCTTTTAATTAATATTCTCCTGCTGTGGATAGGTACATTCATGGAAGCCCTTGCGGCAATTGTTATTTTGACGCCGATCCTGCTGCCGCTGGCTTTGCAGATCGGTCTGAATCCGATTCACTTTGGGGTTATTATCGTTGTAAACCTTGCCATTGGCTTCATTACTCCTCCCGTAGGCGTAAACTTGTTTGTGGCAAGCGGCATTGCAGATGCAAAGATTCAATCCATTGCAAGGGCATCTGTTCCGTTCCTTTTGGCAATGCTGATTGTTCTCATGTTTATTACGTATATCCCGCAGATTTCACTGTTCCTGCTTTAGAGGTGACTCATGAAAATTTTGGAAGAGCAGAATATGGTGAAGGCTGTTCAGAAGTTTTTGGAAAAGCACAAAAATTCACAAGACAGCCCTGTAACTGTCGCGATTTGTTCGCCGGCAGGAGAATGTGTTTTTTTGCTGAAAATGGACAAAGCCCCGCAGCTTTCGTATGAAATAGCCATAAACAAGGCAAAAACATCGGCAGTAATGAAAGTCACCACGCGTGCGTTTCATGAACGGCTGGTACGGGAAAATCTTTCAATAGCAGACTTCTGCGGCTCCGGCACAACAGGTTTGACGGGCGGCGTGCCCATTTTCTGCGGCGATGAAATTTTCGGAGGAATAGGCATAAGCGGCTGCAGGCCGGACCATGATGAAGAACTTGCCTATGAACTGCTTTCTTACCTTACGGCAGAGTGCAGCTAAAGGCTCAATTCAAATCTGCATTGATAAATTGAAGAAAGATTGACGTATAAGTCAAAAATGCATTATTTGAATGATCCAAATAGACTGCACATTTTTTCACAATTGAATTTTATAGCCTTTTTTGCTTCGGCACGCTATATGCAATAAATGAAGCAGAAAAAATAAGTCGTTTGACTTTATGCGGATTGGTTGATATCATTCTTGACATAGATTGGTATTAGGAATTTAACAAACTTTAAACTTTTAACAAGAGTATTACTCGGAGGATTATCATGCCTAAAATGACCCCCAGTGAAGCTATGGCAGAAGTACTCGTTAACGAAGGAGTAACCCACGTTGGCGGTATTATGGGTTCTGCATACATGGACCTTCTCGACCTTTTCCCTGCTGCCGGCATTGACTTCATTTCTGTTCGTCACGAACAAACTGCAGGTCACATGGAAGACGCATACTGCCGTCTTACCGGTAAAGCTGGTGTAGTTGTTGGTCAAAACGGTCCTGGTGTAACAAACTTCGTTACAGCAGTAGCTACTGCAAACATGGCTCACACACCAATGGTTATTATTTCTCCTTCCGCAGGTTCAATTTCCATTGGTTGGGACGGTTTCCAAGAATGTGATACTTGGAACCTCTTCAAACCTATCACCAAAGCTTCTCTCCGCGTTCCTCATCCAAAACGCGCAGGCGATATCATGCGTACAGCTTTCCGTACAGCTTATGCTCAACGCGGTCCTGTTCTCGTTGATATCCCACGTGACTACTTCTATGGTGAACTCGAAGAAGAAATTCTTAAACCTCACCAATATCGCGTAGCCCCCGGCGGCATCGGCAACCCGGCTCAATTCGCTCACGCTGTTGAAGTTATCAAAAACGCTAAAAACCTCGTTATCGTTGCAGGCCGCGGCGTAGTTGATGCTGACTGCGTAAAAACCGTTCAAGAAATGGCTAAATTCCTTGGCGCTCCTGTTGCTACCACCTACCTCCACAACGACGCATATCCTTGCGACGATCCGTTCTGGACCGGTCCTATCGGCTACATGGGCTCCAAAGCTGCTATGCGTATTCTCCAAAAAGCTGACGTTATCCTTGCTATCGGTACCCGTCTGTCTTACTTTGGTACTCTTCCTCAATACGATATCAACTACTTCCCGAAAACTGCTAAAATCGTTCAAATTGATATCAATCCTCAGCACATTGCAAAAACTCACCCGGTTGAAGTTGGCCTTTGCGCTGATGCTAAAGACGCTTCTGAAGAACTCTTCAAACGTCTCCAAGCAGCTCTCAAAGCTAAAACTGACGCAGAACTCCAACCTGTGTACAACTTGGTAAAATCCGAACTCGAACAATGGTACAACGAAATCAACGACATCGCTAACGAAGAAGTTGGTACCCGTGACGGCGAAACCCTCATGCACCCACGCAAAGCTTTGGAAGTTGTAGGCAAATTCGTATACGACACCAACGCTATTGCTACCACTGATATCGGTAACACCTCTTCTACCGCTAACAGCTACCTCCGCTTCAAAAACCCGAAACGTCATATTGCTACCTTGACCTTCGGTAACACCGGTTTCGCTTACCAAGCAGCTCTCGGTGCTCAATTGGCTTGCCCAGAAGATACCGTTCTCTCCATTGCCGGTGACGGTGCTTGGGGTATGAGCTTGTTCGAAGTTCCAACCGCTGTACAATACAACCTGCCTGTAATTGCTACCGTTTACAACAACGGTGCATGGTGCGCAGAAAAGAAAAACCAAATTGACTTCTACAACAACCGCTTTGTAGGTTCCGATATTTGGTCTAACTCTTATGCTAAGATCGGTGAAGCAATGGGTGCTGACGGTTACAAAGTAAACAACCAAGCTGACCTCAAGAACGCTCTTGAAGAAGCTCAAAAGAACCGTCGTCCTGCTGTTATCGAAATTATGACCGACGGCTGGAGACTCGCTCCTCCATTCCGCCGCGACGCTCTTGCACTCCCAACTCGTTTCTTGCCAAAGTACGAACACTTGGATGCAAAGAACTTCAAATAAGTCATTTTTTGATTTATGCAGAGAGAAATCTCTTGAAGAATATAAGGACACCCGAAAGGGTGTCCTTTTTTTTAGTTATGCATAAGGATTAGAGTGTGTTTTCAAAACAGCGTAAAAAGGTTTTGTATCAAACAGAAGTTACAGTTATAGTGCATAACAATGGAAAATTTCATTACAGGCGGTTTTTTCTAAGACTTAAAAACTATCTGACGTGGGAAATTACCATTGCGTTGTTTTAATTTTCTTTAAGCCCATCAGTTTTGCGAATAAAACTGCGCTGGTGTCCTATTGGGGCAGCTGCTTTCCTTCTTTGCTTTGTCTGCAGGCGAAGCAGTAAATAGGCAAATAACGGCTAAATTGGTTGCTGTTACATTGTATAGGAATTTATGCAGATATCTTCAGGCAGACAAGTCAGCACCTGATAAGGACTTTAAAGCAACGCCTTCTGCTAACTGTTTTTCTGCAGGAAATTGATGTGCAGTTTTCAATGGCTGAAATACCGTAAATCAAAAGCCTTTTGCTCAGCAGGTGAGTGCTGGCACTTATGTTCATTTTGTCATCAGGTTTTTTGTATATCCTCTGATAAGCTGAGTATGGATCTGCTGCTGATACGAACTGACAGGGAAAATTTTATGTCCGCTTATTTTTGCAAGTGTTTGTTTCTGATGTTATTTTTATAAATTTTTTCGTATCTCAAATAAACTGAATATTTTTTTTGTTTTATATTCCATAATTTGCTGTAAATTTTTGCAGTAAAAAAAATATATAAATTTAATTATTATATTGTCATATTAAATAAAATGAATAAAAATTTTTTTTTATATTAAAACCATACAATGATTAATTTATAGAGTAAAATTTTATAGTAATTAATACTGAAAAATATATTAAATTTATAATGAAAAAATACTGTATAAAATTATTATTTAATATTTTAGCAGCATAAAAGATATGCAGAAAAATTTATTGCATATAAATATAAAAAGAAGTATAAAAAATTTATCCGCTAGGGGAGCCGCAAGGCTGAGAAAGGAATTGTTCCTGACCCTTTGAACCTGACGCAGGTCATTCTGCCGTAGGAAAGCCAAATGGATTACCTCGCGTCATAATACAACATGACGCTTTTTTTTTGGGCGTCAGAAAGGAAAAGAAAATGTTATCAAAAAACAAAGCCCTTAAAGCCCTCTTTGACAAGCACTGCAAAGCCCTTTCAGCCTATGAAGGTCTTTCTGTTGAAGAACTTGAAGCAGGCATTAATGCAGGCACTATGGTAATGCTCGGCAACCCCAATCACCCCAATCTTGAGCCCATTATGATAGGTCAGCCCTGCCGTGTTAAAGTAAATGCAAATATCGGCACTTCACCGCTGACTCACTGCCTTGATTCTGAAAAGAACAAAATTAAAGCAAGCCTTGAAGCCGGTGCTGATACTATTATGGACCTGTCCATTTCAGGCGATTTGGACGCAATCCGCAAAAGCATGATCGAAGCATGGCACAAACCAATCGGAACAGTTCCGATGTATGCCGTAGGCCAGCAAATTTTGGATGCAGATAAGCCAATTTCATCCATGGATCCTGAAATGCTTTTCAGGGAAGTTGAAAAACAGGCTGAACAGGGTGTTGACTATATGACGCTCCACTGCGGCATTACCCGTAAAGGCGCACAGTTTGGCGATGACAACGATCCCAAATACGGCCGCGTTATGGGCATTGTATCACGCGGCGGTTCCATGCTGGCACGCTGGATGCTTGATAACGACAAAGAAAATCCTCTGCTTGTAAATTATGACAGACTCCTTGAAATCTGTCTGAAACATAATGTTACCATTTCTCTTGGCGATGCGCTTCGTCCCGGCGGCGGTGATGATGCTGGTGATGCCGCACAGATTGAAGAAGCCATTACCCTTGGCCAATTGGTGCGCCGCAGCCGTGAAGCAGGCGTGCAGACCATGATTGAAGGACCGGGCCATGTGCGTATGCATCAAATTGCATCCAATATTCAGATTATTAAGCAGCTTACCTATAATGCTCCCATTTATGTTCTCGGACCTTTGACTATGGACAGTGCGGCAGGCCACGACCATATTGCAGGCGCCATCGGCGGTGCAATCGGCGTGCAGAACGGCGTTGACTTCCTTTGCTATCTTACACCTGCCGAACACCTTGCACTGCCTAATGTGGATGACGTAACTGCCGGTATTATCGCTTCTAAAATTGCCGCACAGGCAGGTGAGCTTGCTCTTGGCAGAAAACATGCAATTGAGCGTGAAAATGCCATGAACAAAGCCCGCAAAGCTCTTGACTGGGAAGGCATGACCAAGGCAGCTCTTGATCCGCAGTCTGTCATTGCCCGCCGCGAACCCCATAAGGATGAAGAAGTGTGCGCAATGTGCGGAAAGTTCTGCGCCGTAAAAATGCTTAATGACAGACGCAAACACTAGTATTGCAAAGTTGGAAAAAGTATAATAAAAAAGCGCTGGTTATTCCGGTGCTTTTTTATTATACTCAGTATCATGATAAAAGGAGATATATCATGAGAAGAAAAGAAAAAGAAATTACCTCACAAGCAGAAATTATAGAAATTGTAAAGAATTCAAGAGTTTGCCGTGTTGCTTTTTATGATAGTGAATATCCTTATATAGTACCGCTCTGTTATGGTTTTGATCATCAAAATGATAAAATATCTCTGTATTTTCATGTGGCAAAACATGGCAAGAAATTGGATTTATTGAAAAAAAATCCAAATGTTGCTTTTGAAATAGAAAAAGACGTAAGCATATTCCGCGGAAAGAGCGTTTGTGATTATTCCATGTTTTTTGAGTCTGTCTGCGGTGTGGGAACTATGCGCATAATTGACGATGATGATGAAAAAATTTATGCATTACAATGTGTTACCAAGCATAATGCCTTTTATGACAAAGAGGAAAAACACGCAGGAGGTTTTGATACCGAGCTGTACAATGCATATTTTGATACTGAACATTTGCATGGTATTGTTTTAATTGAACTTGTTGTTAAAGAATGGACAGGTAAACGCTCCAAGCCCCATTAATGGGCCTGTTCAATGTATGCATTAATTTTTTATTTTTGCATTTTTGAATGTGTTTTGGAAAAAGGAAGAAAATTTCTTCCTTTTTTTATTTAAATTTATCCAGAAGCGTCTGCAGGCAGTTCAAAAATTTTCCGATATGATAGCCGTCGCATGCACTGTGGTGAACTTGCAGGGCAAGAGGCATTGTTTTTTTTCTGCGGTCTATTTTGCCGAGGGTAAAAATAGGGGTAAGATAGCTGCCGCCTTTCGGCAAATGCAGATGAAACGAGGTAAACGAAAAAAACGGAATATTTGAAATATGAAAACAGTTGGCAGGCGCCGGTTTTGGGGTAAAGCTCCGGGGCGGATAAAATTTTTCCATGTCGTTATGATAGTTTTGCAGGAATTGTTGCAGATTGTCGGAATATTCTGTCCAAATTGCTCCGAACAGTTCTGTTTCTTTGTTGAAGAATACGGAGCTCGGGTGCATAATGTCGTAGTATCCCAATTCGTTATTTTCGTTGAAAGAGTAATGAAATTCCGGAATCTGCCGAAAAGCGCTGCTTAAATGCCATACGAATACGGGATAAAAACGCAGTCTGTTTTGCTGGATTCTGCTGAGAAAGCTGTTCAGGTCAATGTTTGTGGTCAGGCTGTAGGAACAGGGTACGGCATTTTGGTAAAATTCAAATATTTCTTTGCGTTTCCAAGTTGTTATGTCAATTTTTGTAAAAGTCATTTTTTTCTCTTTAAAATAAGAAGGGTGATTTCGGAAGAAACAAAAAACCGAAACGGTGTATAACTCCAAACTCCCGTACCTTTTCCCACATAGAGTTTTGCATCGTGAAGGCCGTAGGCGCCGCCGAGAAATCCTCCGTTAAATTTTGCCACTAAAGGAGCGAGGAACAGCACTGTGCCTCCGTGTGTATGTCCTGACAGCTGCAAGTCAATAAATTCTGCGCTGTTTTTAAAACGCAGGGGATAATGGTCAAGATAGATTTTAAAGGCATGTTCTGGGACTGAGTGAAGCAGATCCTGAAAATTGATTGTTTGATAATGCGGCTGTGATTTTGCACCGATGACGGCAAGATTGTCACGCACAAGCACGCTTTCATTTTCCAGTCCGCGGAGCTTTTGTTCCTGAAAATAGGTTTGCCAATAGGAAAGGCCATGATAATTTTCATGGTTTCCGAAAATAAAATATACGCCGTCAGGGGCTGAAAGTTTTTTGAGCGGAGCAAGATGTTCGGCAATGTCCTGCGGTCTTTCGTCGCCGATATCGCCGGTATGCACAATAAGGTCAGGTTTTTCTGCCATGATTTTGTCAGTTACCTGTTCTGTCCATTTTTTGGGAAAAAGCGGACCTATGTGAGTGTCGGTCATGTGTGCAATGCGGTAGCCGTCCAATTCCGGGGGCAGATTTTTGCAGTAAAGGGTGACGGTTTTTACATTGGGCACTGAAAGCGTGCTGTAAACGGCGGTGCCTGAAAGCAGAATGCAGGCAAGAATGAGTGCCGTATTGATTTTCCGTGACAGAAACAGTTTTTTCCCATACGGTCTAAACGGTTTAAAACCTATTGAAATAACACAGAACAATAAAGTAATGCTTAAATGCATTACTTTTGACCACAGATAAAAAAATGAAAATGCACTGATCAAGGTCAAGCAAACAGGCAAGGGGGAGGGCAGTATTTTTATGGGGTCAAGAAAGGGACCGATGGGGACGATATAGGCAAGGCCGAACAGGGAAAAAATAAAAAAAAGGCATTTTCCCCGCAGGGAAAAGGGGAGGCAGTATGCTCCCCATACCAGAAAAATGCTTACAATGCATAAAATCGGAAAAATGAACTGTGAAATCATTAAAATGTCAGTGCAACAGGTTTGCGGTTAATAAAAACAGTATGTTCTTTATAGCCGTATTTGCGGGCAAAGTCTGCCAAATCATCAAAAGCGTTTGCCACGTTTTTTATGTTGTGGGTATCGGAAGCAAAGCTTATGGGAATTTTGTGTTCAGCAGCAATTTCCATAACTTTGGGAGAGGGATGTATTTCTTTGCAGGCTTTGTTCAGGCCTCCTGTGGAAACTTCCAAAACCATGCCTGAATTTTTGATGATTTTGCAGGTTTCATGCAGACATTCCAAGGCCTGTGCCGTTTGAAGCCATGTATGGAAATCCTCAATGCAGTGGATTTTGACAAAATCGGGATGGGCAATGATGTCAGCCCTGCCCCATTTTGCCATTTGGCAGATAAAAGCATAATAGTCTTCAAAAAATTGAAATTTTTCTTTTTGGCTTGCTTTTCCCGTATCCCAAAGGCCGATATTTTGCTTTTCCACAAAATGTACTGTGCCTATGATATAATCAAAAGGATAACGGTTGATAATGTTTTCCATGTAATCCGGATAGGCCGGCGTAAAATCCAGCTCCATGCCGAGAAGAACCTGCGGGTTTTTATGCTCTGCGTTTTTGTTGTATTCTTCCACTTCGGCCTTGAGCTCCAAGACGTCACGGATATAGTCGTCAAAAGCGGCATTCATATCCCCTTCACGGTATAAAAGGCAGGAAAATCCTTCGGGCAGGGGGGTATGTTCGGAAAAGCCGTAATAAGACAGTTTTTTTTCTACGGCACTTTGGTACATTTCGCGAACGGTGTTTTTTCCGTGAAAGTAATGGGTATGGGTATGGATATCTGCTGTAATCATGGAATGCTCCGCTTTGTTGAGTAATAAACATATTATATCCAAAAAAAAATCAAAAAGCTAGTCACAGAAAAGTTAAAATAATTTATGTTTTCGCTTGTGGTAGATGAAAAGCCATGTTATAAAAAACACATATTCTAGTACAGAGGTTATTTTATGCCTGCGAACGAAGCAAAAACAATTTGTAAAACAATATTAAGAAACGGCTATGATGCCTATTTAATCAATACAGCCCTGCAGGGAGAAATCAATGCTCTTTTGCAAATTCAAGAAACAGCCATTGCCTGTGATGTGGATCTGGAAACCCTGCAAAAACTTTTTCCCAATCTTGAACCCAGCACTGAAGTCGGCGAACTTGCGGTTTTGGAAGGGGAATCAGGATATACGTTCCGTTTTTATGCCACCAATTGTTCTGCCGTTGCAGATCCTGAGGCCATGCGCATCCACTTTACCCACCGCATGATTAAACAGCTTGAAGCCAATGACAGAAAACTGTATGAAGCTGTTGCAGGAACTGCGGAGTTTATTAAATCCGAAGAAGTTTTCGCGGATTTGTCCAAAGGTTTTATAAAACTTCAGGGTATTCCGCAGCAAACGCTGCAGAAAAATTATATTCTTGCCATTCGTGCCCTGCGCCTTGCCGCAAACTATGATTTGCCCATTGATCCCAATACATGGGTTGCCATTGTGCAAAGTGCAAATAATGTTGCCAATTATGTTTCAGGCCATGCTTTCGTGGAAGAGTGGCGTCTTGTTTCTGCCGAATCCATGTGGCGTTTCTTTGAACTTTTGAAAGACAGCTCCATTCTGCACGGCATTATTCCCGAGCTTGGCGCATTGACAGCGATTAAGCAGCATACCAACAAAAATACCGATGATGAAGAAAGTGTTTTTGATTTTACGCTGCGCTGCCTTAAATTCTATCCTGAAGAACTGCTGCATTATGACTGGGTGGGGGCTGTTGCCGTATTGTTCCATGCAGTCGGCAAGGCTTACGCCGCAGAACGCGTGGAAGGCCGCTGGTATTTCTCCCAATTCCACAGAATAGGCGAAAAGGTCGCCCGTAAAATTTTGCACCGCCTGCATTTTGAAGCTGATGAGATTGATACAATTTGTGATATTATCAGCAACCAAATCCGTTTCCAGTCCATGATGACGGACAGAGGCATGCAGAAATTTTTGGAACTGCCCCATCAGCAGCGTTTGATCGAACTTGCAAGGGCACAGATCAAAGCCATTCCCAACGGCAATTATACCAATTTCAATCATAACCTTAAATTTATGGAAAGGGGTACAACGCCGCTGTCCATGCGTGAACCGCTTTTGAACGGCAACGAGATTATGGAACATACCCATCTCGATCCGGGACCGAAAGTGGGCAGGCTGCGTGATGCGCTTTTGAATGCGCAGATTATCGGTGAAGTAAAAAATACCGAAGACGCCATTCGTTTTGTAAAAGAAAATATGAATAAAATTCCCGGCTGAGGAAAAAAAACCGCCTGAACAGGCGGTTTTTTTATGCAGTTATGAAAATTGTTTAAAATTCTGCAGACTGTCCGTGAAAATTTTATATGGCACCGCTGCAGGCAGTACCGCGGATTTTTAAACGGATAATTTTAGGTTAAAAGAAAAACCCGGCAATGCCGGGTTTATTTAATTTTGTTTGGAGCAGGAAGTTATCCGAAAATATTTACGAAACTGGAAACCATGACGGCTTTAATGGTATGCAGGCGGTTTTCTGCTTCGTCAAAAACAATGGAGGCGTCAGATTCAAAAACTTCATTGCTGACTTCCATGCCGTCAAGGCCGTATTGTTGGTAAATTTCTTCGCCTATAGTCGTGTTTCTGTCATGGAAAGCAGGCAGGCAGTGCAGGAATTTGCAGCTTGGATTTCCTGTCATGGCCATGACTTTGCTGTTTACTTGATAGTCTTTCAGCAGGGCAATGCGTTCGGCCCATACTTCCTTGGGTTCGCCCATGGATACCCAAACGTCGGTATACAGGAAGTCACAGTCTTTGACTCCTTCGGCAATATTGTCGGTAATGGTTATTTTTGCGCCTGATTTTTGGGCGAATTCTTTGGCCATGTCTTGGTATTTCTGTTCAGGCTGCAGGGATTTCGGGGCAATAATGCGGCAGTCCATGCCGATAACGGCGGCGCCTGTCATCAGGGAATTGGCCATGTTGAAACGGGAATCGCCGATATAGGCGAATTTTACTTCATGCAGGGGTTTTGGGCAGTGTTCGCGCATGGTCAGAAAATCCGCAAGAATTTGGGTCGGGTGGGATTCGTTGGTCAGCCCGTTCCATACGGGCACATCTGCATATTCAGCCAGTGTTTCCACAATTTCTTGGCCGAAGCCTCTGTATTCGATGCCGTCAAACATGCGGGAAAGCACACGGGCTGTGTCTGCCATGGATTCTTTTTTTCCGATCTGTGAACCGCTTGAACCCAGATAAATGGCATGGCCGCCCTGTTCAAAGGTGGCGCATTCAAAGGCACAGCGTGTTCTTGTGGAGTCTTTTTCAAAAATAAGGGCTATTTTTTTGCCCTGCATATATTTTTGTTCCGCGCCTGCTTTGTTTGCCTGTTTGAGATAAGCAGCCACGTCAAGCAGATAGAGCAATTCTTCTTTGGAAAAATCGGCAATTTTTAAAAAATCTCTGCCAACTAAAGAAACAGCCATATTTTCTCCTTATTCGGTAATCAGCGTACCATAGGTTAATGTTGAAAAATCATTGTTCTGCAGGGAGTTTTGCACGTCATGCAGAATATCGCAGAGTTTTGCCGCATTGGCGCCGTCAAAAATAAGCCCTGCTTTGCAGCCCATATTAATGGCATGCATGCAGCTGTCTACTTTCGGAATCATTCCGCCGTAAATGGTGCCGTCTTCTTTTAAAGCCTTGATTGCGGCAAAATCCAAATGGGGCAAAAGTTCTTTATTTTTGTTCAGTACGCCTTTGACGTCTGTAACCAGAATAAAAATATCCGCCTGCAACGCTCCTGCCAAGGCTCCCGTGGCGGTATCGGCATTAATGTTCAGGCTTGTTCCTGTTTCCTCTTCATAGCCAATGGGCGCAAAAACAGGGATATAGCCGTTTTCCGCAAGAATATGGCAAAGCATGGGGTCGACTTTGGTCACTTCGCCCACAAAGCCCAGTTCTCCGTCGCTGTTTTTTCGGGCAAGAATGGTTTTTGCGTCTTTGCCCGTAAGGCCCACAGCCTGACAGCCTGCCTGTTCAAGCACAGTCACAAGCCATGTGTTTACATCGCCGCAAAGGGCCATTTCTACGGCTTTCATTGCTTCGGCGCTTGTTTTTCTCAGTCCGTTTTTGAAAGAGCTTTCAATGGAAAGTTTTTCCAGCAGACTGTTTATCTGCGGTCCTCCGCCATGGCCGATGACAATTTTCCAGCTGTTTTGGGCAAGAAAAATATTTTCTGCAAAAGCTTTGTTGAGCCTGTCATCGCTCATGGCATGACCGCCGTATTTGATAACGGTTAATCCTTTCATATTTTTTCCTATAAGTGCTGCATCATGCCGATTTCGTCGCATTTGTAGAATTTGGGGCATTTGGAACATTCGGCCCATACAACGGGCGGAATCTTATCCCTTGGAATTTCCGTGAAGCCAACGGAGGTGAAGAACTTCGGGGCAAGGGTGAAAACAAACAGATCATTGACGCCTATGCTTTTGGCGTTTTCTCTGAGGGCTTCAATCAAAAGTTTGCCCAGTCCTCGATTTTGCAATGCCGGATGAACTGCCACTGATCGTATTTCTGCCAAATCTTCCCATAAAACGTGCAGACCCCCGCAAGCCACCACGATTTCTTTTCCGTCCATATCTGCAGTAATGAGCATGTGATCCTTGATGCTTTGGTAGCGATAAAGCGGACCGCGCGCAAGCATGATTTTGGCGGACGCAAATTCGTTAATCAGCGCTGACATGGCGTTTACGTCGCTGATGCGTGCTTTGCGCGGAGTGTGGGTGAGTTTGATTGTTTCGGGGTTGATTTGCGGAAGCTGAAAATTCCATTCATAGGGTTTGGCAGCAGTTGAACACATAACAAAATCCTTTTTAAACATTAATGTTGTTAAAAATAACGAATAGTTTAAATTTACTGCAAAGGCTTAGTGAAATCAAGTAAATTTATTGCTGGCTGATAACAAAAATGTAAAATAAAATCATTGCCGTGCAGTTTTGCTGCCATAAGACCCAAAAAAAAGCCCGTGTTTTTTTTAGGCACGGGCTTTGAAGAACGTTTTGCAGGCTTTGCCTGCCGTGAAAGCCGTTAGGGGCAGACAGGGGCATGGCTGATATTGGTGTCCAAGGGAAGTCCGAGACAAAGATTGGCATTAGCCACGGCCTGCATGGATGCGCCGCGTGCCAGATTGTCAATGGCGGAAGTCACAATCAGTTTTTTGGTTCTTTTGTCCACGGTCACGGCAATGTCGCAGAACAGGGAGCCGCGCACATTGCGTGTTTCGGGAAGCCGGCCGAGAGGCAGCACACGTACAAAACGGGCGTTTTGATACGCTTCTTCGTACAGGCCGTGAATGTCTTCGGCCGTGCAGTCTTTGGCAAGCGGTGCGTAAATGGTGTTCAGAATGCCGCGGTCAATGGGCAGCAAATGGGGATTGAAAGAAACAAAAATTTCTTTTTGGGCAATGAGTGAAAGTTCCTGTTCTATTTCAGGCGTGTGCCTGTGCTTTCCGCCGATGGAATACGGGCGGAAATTGTCATGTACTTCGCAAAACAGCGTAGGTACCTGCGCTTTTCTGCCGGCACCGCTTGTGCCTGATTTGGCATCAATGATTATGTCGTTTTGGATAATGCCGTTTTTCAGGGCAGGATACAGGCCTAAAATGCTTGCGGTGGGATAGCAGCCCGGATTGGCAATAAGGTCGGCTTTTTTTATGTCTTCTTCGTACAGGTCAAAAAGGCCGTATACCGCTTTTTTGAGCAGTTCGGTTTCACTGTGTTTGATTTGATACCACTGTTCAAAGATTTCGGCGTTTTTTATTCTGAAATCTGCGGACAGGTCAATAATTTTTAAAGATTTGCCAAGTTCTTTGGCTTTGGCGTGAAGTTCTCCCGCGCTTGCCATGGCTGTTCCGTGGGGAACGGCAAGAAAAACAAGGTCACATTCTTTTGCCATGCGTTCGGCGTCATAGTCGCTGACAACAACGGAGCCAACAGCATAGGAGCGCAGAAACGGATACAGTTCTTCGATTTTTTTCCCGCTTTCCTGACGGGATGTGGCGCAGACAAGTTCAATCTGCGGGTGTGTTGCCAAAATTCTGGCAAGTTCCATGCCTGTATAGCCCGTTACGCCGACAAGGCCTGCTTTATACATAATATCCCCCTAAGATTGTTGTACATATTTTATTTTTACTTCATAAAGAACATCTTGCAAGAGTTTTTTTTCGTCGGGCGTCAGGCCGTTGGTCAGTTTGTCTTCAAGCATGTTCAAAAGGTCCACGCTGTGTTTGGCAAGAATAATGTTTTTTTCTTTTCTGCCTGTTTCGGGATTGGGCACTTCGCCGAGATGCATGAGCGTGGAAGAGGCAAGAGAAAGAATAAAGGTGGAAAACGTGACTTCAGGAAAAGGATTGTTGTCGTTCATGGCCAGTCCTTTAAAAAAGCCCGCTTGGTGCGGGCTTTCTGTTATTCGGCAAAGTTAATGGCATTTGTGTTTATATTTGCGGTGTCAAGCGGATAGGATGTAATAAAGGTTCTGATTTTGCTTGCACCGAGTGTGCCGGGATAGGTGTTTACGTTAATAACAAGGTCAAGCACGCCGTCATTATTGGGGTCGGCAATTTTTACGTCGGTAATGGTGCCTTTGATGCGGCGGGTTTTCCACAAAAGGTTGGTTCCCACGCCGTCCCAGATAAGGGCGTGCACTTCGCTTTGGGCATAGTTGCGGTAGTTGTTGAGCATGCCTGCGGCAATACTCAGCGGCTTTGACATGATAAGTTCATAACGGCCGTCATTGTCAAGGTCTGTAACGTTAATGGCGTTCGGCACATAATGGTAAAGCAGGTCGATTTTGCCTTCTTTTGAGGCAAAGCCGCCGATATCACGGGTGGTTGCCACGCGGTTGGCCGTGCTTGCGTAGTATTCTTCGGTTTTGGAAAGGATTTTGCCTTTTGAGTCAAAGATATTCAGACGGTCTTGGTCGTCAATGACGGCAATAACGTCACCTGAATCTTGGGAAGATGGAACCCATGTAAAGTTGAAAACGTCTGCTTTGCCCGGCAGGAGGCTGAGGTTGGAGCCTTTGCTTACGGATTTGCCGTCAAAATTCATTCTGAAAACGGCACCTTTGACAAAACGGGTGGCATCGGAATTTTGTCCGACGAGCTCAGGTTCGCCGTAAGCGCTGGTTTTGGTGACGTTGAGGTAATAGCGCGTATTGGTGATTTCTTGGAACTGCTTGCCGTTGAACAGGAAAATATAGCTTCTGGCATCGTTGTTCGCTTCGTCATTGGTGGCGACAACGATATAATTTTTTCCTTTGTACGGAAGGACGCTCATTCTGAGGATATTGGCGGAGGAGTAAATGTTTTTGCGGGCAAGTTCTTTCAGCTGGTTGTTGCTGTATGTATACATTATGATATCATTGCTGCTGCCGAGCAAAACTTCGTTGAATCCGTTGCCGTCAAAATCGGCGATCTGCATGCCCACAGATTCGTAAGGAAGGGTTTGGGAGCGGCTTTTGTTTTCGTCAACGCCCTGATAGCGAAGTTCCGGGTTGAGATAGCTTGCGCTCGGAGCGCCTGTTTCCGCATTGATAAAGGAAGAGTTTTTGGCCTGAGGCACGGCAGCGGAAGATACGGCACCGCCTGTTTTGAAAACTTCCTGATTGATGCTGCCGGCAACGGAATTGACGCTGGCAAGCAGGTTGTTGACATTGTTTTGGGAAGATTTCTGCCAATAAAAATTGTTTTCGCCTACTACGCTGATATCAAGGCTGGCATTGTCGCCAATGACGTTGACAGTGCCGTAAACAAGGTAATCAGCCTTATGTTTTTTGCGAAGTTCCTGTGCTTTCTGCTGATTTTGCGGGGCAGCGGCGGAAGCGAGGCTGTCTTGGCCTGCAACGGGTTCATTGGTGCCTGCCGTGAAGAGGCGTGAACTCAGCATGGGCGGAATGGCATTTTTTAAATATTGGTAACTGTCGGAACCGTTTACCTGAAACGGAGCAACGGCGTAATTGGCCGCAAAAGCATCCTGTGCCATGACAAAAAGGCCGAGCACTGCGGCGGCTAAAACAGAAATACGCATATATTCTCCTGTATGAAAAATTTTCCGGTTTTCTTTTTCTTGTCTTAACAAGATTTTCAACTTATATCTTGTTTTTATGAATGTTGCAAGCAATAGGATACAGGGATTTTTATGAAAGAATACAAGCGTTCGTTTCGTTTTGTGTGCACGGGCGAAGAACGGGCAAAAGCAGAAGAAATGCTCAGGCAGCAGGGGTTTTCTTGGGAGCAGGAAGAATTTTTTTCTGCGTCCTGCCGTTTAACGGAAGAACCGTTTCCTTTGGGAAATTCTTTGCCGGGCTTTTTCGGCCTTATTTATATTCAGGACAGGGCATCCATGCTTCCGCCCGTTGCCCTTATGCCCGAAAAAGGGGCTTTGGTGCTTGACATGTGTGCAAGTCCGGGCAGCAAAACAGGCCAGCTTGCCCAAATTGTGGGAGAAAGCGGTTTTGTGCTCGGCAACGAGGTTTCTCCGTCCCGCCTTGCGACTCTGCGCAGGAATCTGCAGCAAATGGGGCTTTTTCAGACGGCGTCCTGCTGTTTTGAAGGACAGCATATAGCCCTGCCTGACGGTTTCTGTGACTATATTCAGCTTGATCCGCCCTGCAGCGGCTGGGGAACCATAGAAAAAAATCCCAAAGTTATGGATATGTGGAAAGAGGAAAAAACACTTCCTCTTGTCAGCCTGCAGAAAGAACTTCTGAAAAAAGCCGCACGCCTGCTCAAGCCCGGCGGAACGGTTGTTTATTCCACTTGTACCACAAATATCGAAGAAAATGAACAGCAGGTGCGTTTTGCCGCGGAAGAGCTCGGCTTGGAATTGGAAAAACTGCCTGCTTTACCTGAATTTGTCATGGATGAACCCATGCTCGGCATGGACGGTGTGTGGCGCCTTTCCCCCCGAATCGGCGATACGCAGGGCTTTTTTGTGGCGCGGCTGAAAAAAGGCGGTCATGGAGAAATTTATGCGGGCGAGGAAAAAGCATGGGGTGAGCCTTTGTCTTCCAAATATGTGCAGGAGCTCGGCATCGGTTCGGAATATTTGGCATACGGCGATGTAGCCGTATTTAAGGACAGCGTGCATTTTGTGCCCAAGCAGGCAAAAATGCTTCCGCAGAATTTTCCGTGGCAGGGCATGTATATGGGCAAGGCGGGAAAATCCAAGGAAGTGCAGCTTTCGCCCCGCGTGCGCATGGCAGGGGATTTGCCGCGCATGAATTTTGAGGGCAGGGACGGTCTTGAGAAAATCAAAGGCCTGCTTTCAGGACAAAGCTATTCCTGCGAGTATAAAGAAAAAAGCGTGCTTCTTGCGTGGGAGGGGCTTGTGCTCGGCCGTCTGAAGGTAAAAAACAAACGGCTTGTGTGGTCAGAACGCTGAAAAGGGAGCAATATAGAAAAAGCCTGCGTATGCAGGCTTTTTTGCTGTATCGCTGTTTTATGCCTCGGTAATGTAAAAAGGCACAAAATGCAGATCTTCGCTGTACTGGATGGTGTGGCCGATTTTCCATGTATAGTTCGCAAAACCTGCCTGCGCGGCTATTTTTTCCGCCATTTTTTTGGCGGCGATAATCGGGTGGCGTTCAAAAACAGGGGGCAGGCCCGTGGTCAGATTGCAGCGCAGGCACTGATTTGGACGGGCATGCAGTTCAAAATAAAATTTCAGGGTTTTGCCTTCTTTGCCCTGATAACTCATTTTTATGTCATAGGCGCCGTCTTCGGCATCGCCGAACAGGGCTTCAAAAAAATCATTGGTGCGCTCGGGCGGAAAGAGTTCGGTCAAAAATTCTTCGGTAAACATGAATACCTCTTGTCGCTATTGGGTTAATTGTTTTGCGGAGCCGTTTTGCTTGAGCGTTGCAAAAAGAATGGCCTCGATTTGTTCGTGGGTTTCTTTTTTGCGGGTTTTGCGGCGGAAATCAATGCGCAGATTTTTATTTTTGCTTTGCAGAAGCTTGAGGGGAATTTCTGCCCGAGCCAAAGCTTTGTGGCCGCCTGCGGAACCGACGTCGCTGAAGGATTTTTGGGCAAGTTCGCCGAGATTGTATCTGCTGCCGCGGAAAATACAGATGGCTGTTTTGTCATATGTTCCTGAAACAACAATATATTTCAGTCCGTATACCCGCAGGAAGAAGTCGGCGATGACCACAAGAATGTCAGGGCTTTCCACATCGTCAAGATACGTGAACTGGCCAAGTCCGCAGGGACGCAGTTTTTCAAAGGCTTTTGAGAAATAGGGCAGCCATTCCAGAAAATATTCACTGCGCAGAATCTGCGTTAAAAGGTTTTGGTCTGCATAGCGTATCATATAGTGGTAGGCTCTTAAATCCACTTCGGTGGTCTGCCTGCCGAATGTGCCCGTATCCGTGCGTATGCCGTACTGAATGGCTGTGGCAATGTATTTTCCGGGTCTGATTTGGGCATGGTACAGGTATTCCGTCAGCATTGTGCTGGTGGCGCCGTAATCGGGGCGGACATCATAAACGTTTTCTTCCGCCAAGAGGGGCATGTTGTCTTTGTGGGGCAGGGGGTGGTGGTCAATGACAACCGAAAAGGGAATATCTTTGAACAGGGGGCTGTGATGGGGCTGAGAGTCCACAATGGCGAATTTTTGATATTTTTCCAGCATGCCCGGTTCAAAGGTGCGCATGTGGATTTTCAGCTTTTTTATCATGGCCAGATTGTCGGGACGGGTAATGGTGTTGATTCTGGCAATATGCACGCTTTTTACTTTGTAGCGCAAAAGCCGCTGCAAAGCCAAGGCGCTTGCCATGGCGTCAGGATCGGCATTGATAAGAATGAGCCAGTTCTCCGATTTATTCAGCAGACTGTAAAGTTTTGCAAGCTGATTGTTCAGCACTCGAAAATAAGCCATAACTCCTCAGAAAATATTCAGACAAAGAGTTGTTTAAAAAATGCTTGGGATTTTTCAATTTCTTCCCATGAAAAAATTTCCAAAACATGCACGGCATGCGGAGCAGTGCTTTTAACTACCTGTATACAATAGTCCGTATGCTTTTTCAAGTGATTCAGGCCAAGATGCCTGTCTTTTCCGTATTCGGGCTTTTCGGCGTCAAAAGGGGCCGACCAGTGCACGATTTTGACTTTGTTCATGAATGCATTGCTTTCCAGACAGTTTTGCTGGCCGTATGTCAGGGCATGGGCCGCGTCAAAGCAAAGGGAGCAGTCCGTGCCGAGTATCAGCCCTTCATAATCAAAATAGGAAGCATTGCGGACATTTTCAAGACAAAGCAGACCGAGCGGAAGTTCTTTTTTCCATGTCTGCAGAAAACAGTCCAGCAGGGTTTCGGCCTGCGGAATATCCCTGTCCGGCAGATGCATGACGCAGGCGTGCGGAGCCAAGTCTTTGCAGTGTCTGAAAATTTGTATGCAGGCCTTGGCAAACTGTTCCGTGTCTTTTGCGCTTTTTGCGTGCTTCCAGCAGTCTTTCCATTCCGTCTGTTCGGAATAAACAGGATTGACAGTCAGATATTTCTGCGGATTTTCGTAAAAATCCAGCGGCACGGCATAGGGAAGGTGAATATGCCATGTTCCCTGAAATTCTTTTATCTTGTCTGTATCGGGCAGGGAGGGTTCAAAGCAGAGCAGGGCAATTTCCCCTATTTCGCCCCGGCTGTGTTTTTCTGCCAGAAAACGGACATTTTCCTGCACATCGGCAGGAATGACATAGGAGGGAACGGCAGGGACAATATTGGACATACGATTACTGCGGCAACGGGCAATTTTAATGGTGAATGTTTTTGCTGAGGGTGTGTTTTCAATTAGTTAAAAGTTTGTTTCAAGCCATACTGCGGTTATTTTAAAACCACAGCCAAAATGTGCTGCGGAAATTTTTGAAGGCTTATGATGCGGTATCGGAAAGGAGTTCGGTTCGGGGTGAACAGCAGCGTGCCGACATGCGCAGGCGGCAGTTTTAATCCTCGCTGAGGGCTTTGGCCCTTTCCTTTATGGCATTGATTTTTTCTTCCGCTTCGCTGAGCTTTTCCAGTTCCTGTTCCGCTTGGATTTGAATGGCATGGAAATCCTTCAAAAGCTGAGCGGCACGTTTGCCGTCTTCGTAGACCTCCTGCGTGGCAAGCAGTTCTTCCAGTTCCGCCTGTTTGGCTAGGGTTTCTTCCATTTGCTTTTCGAGTTTTTCGTATTCAAGCTGAAGAGGCTTCAGTTCACGGGAAAGGGCGTTTCTCAGTTCTGCCTGTTCGCGTTTTATGCGTTTTTGCTCTTCGCGGGACAGATTGGTTTTTATGCTTTCCTGTTCTTG
>CALUWZ010000003.1 GCA_944324625.1 uncultured Mailhella sp.
ATTAATGCCTGCATGCCGGAAAGACCGTCACGGTAGCGCAGGCTGTCATATAACACAGCAGGCTGATTGGGATTGGCACGGCCTGCCAAATTCTGCAGCCATGCAGTTTCATTGCTTGTCAAATCGGCATTGCCGCCCCGCGTGCTTTGGGAAAGAAGATCCAAAAGTTCCTTCACCGTAGCGCCGCCCGGCTTATTCATTAAGTCCGCCAAAGCATTTTGCGCTTCTATGCATACATTGTCATTTTGAAACGCCTTGGCCAGCTTTGCCAGTTCGTCCTGATTGAAACGCGGTTCCTGCGGAACAAAAAAGGAATAAATTTCCGCACGGGTGGAGTATACTGATGTATCGTCCTCATCATCTTCCTCGCCGTTTTCTTTGCTGTCCTGCACTTCATTTTTGCAGACTGCACTGTTCAACTCATTGGAAAAACTGGAATTTGATGAATTTTGCTGTCCGCTTTCTACATAGTTTGCATCCATGTTTGCGGTATCAAACGAGATAGGCATATATTGCATGGTAAACTCCTTTACCCGTATAAAAGCAAAGTCCGTGCCAAGCTCCGCAAAATATGCCCCATGAGGATATTACAATTTTGTTCATATTTTAAATGCATATTATTTCAATAAGATAAATAAAATTATTAAATATTTAAAAAAATATATATACAAATTTTGTGCTTTTGTATAAACTCCCCCTGATTATGCTTAACAAAATAAGCATTTTAGCATAGGTTGTCAGGCATAAAGTTTATTTATGAGAGGCAGTTATGGATGCGTATTACGCTGGGTGGCTTTCCATTGTTCCGCCCGTTTTGGCAATTATTCTTGCGCTTATTACCAAGGAAGTTTTTTCTTCCCTTTTAATCGGTATTTTAAGCGGCACGCTGATTTATTCAATCGGCATGAATGCAGATTTTATTGTTATGAATACCGTTGAAGTGGCTTTTTCCACCATGGCAAACAAAGTTGATTTCAACATCATTCTTTTCTGCAGTCTGCTCGGTGCGCTCGTTTACGTTATTTCTCTTGCAGGCGGCACCAAAGCCTACGGCATTTGGGCAACAAAACGCATAACAAGCAGAAAATCCGCCATGCTTTCCACAGGCGGTTTGGGGGCTGCCATTTTTATTGACGACTATTTCAACTGCCTCACCGTAGGCACGGTTATGCGCCCCGTTACCGACAACTATAAAATCTCCCGTGCAAAACTGGCATATCTTATCGACTCCACTGCAGCACCCATCTGCATTATCGCACCTATTTCTTCATGGGCAGCGGCCGTTGGCAGCAACCTTAAAGCAACCGGTGCTTTTGACAGCGATTTTGCGGCGTTTGTGGCCACCATCCCGTACAACTTCTATGCCATTTTGGCCCTTGTCATGGTATTTCTCGTCTGTATCGGCAATTTTGATTTCGGCGCCATGTACAAAGCCGAAAAGAAAGCCCTTGAAGAAGGCGATGTGGGCGATACCAACGAACAGAAACATCAGCTCAACGCTTCAAGCCGCGGCACCATGTTTGACATGCTTATCCCCATTATTTCCCTGATTATTTTCGCAACCCTTGCCCTTTTATACAGCGGCGGCTACTTCGGCAAAGACCCCGCATACCATACCTTGGGAGCTGCCTTCGGCAACTGCTCCGCAGGCCCTTCCCTTGTTTGGGCCAGTTTCGGCGCACTTATGGTAGCATTCTTCCTCTTCATTCCCCGCCGCCTTTTAACCCTTCAGGCATTTATGGACGGCGTTGTGGAAGGCGTAAAAGCCATGCTTCCCGCCAACATGATTTTGGTGCTTGCATGGGGCATAAGCGGTGTCTGCCGTGACCTTCTTTCCACTCCCGAATTCGTAAAATCCCTGTTTGAAGCAGACAGCGGCGCCACCATGGGCTTTTTGCCTGCCTTTATCTTTATTGTGGCAGGCTTCCTCAGCTTCTCCACAGGCACTGCATGGGGCACTTTCGGTATTCTTATTCCCATTGTTGTTCCCGTTGCCCAAGCCATCAACCCCGAACTGGTTACGGTCTGCCTTTCCTCCACCTTGGCAGGCTCAGTATTCGGCGACCACTGTTCCCCTATTTCCGATACAACCATTCTTTCCAGCGCAGGCGCAGGATGCAACCACGTCCAGCACGTATCGACGCAGCTCGGCTACGCCCTTATTGTTGCGGCCTGCAGCGTAATTGGTTACATTATTGCCGGATTTACCGACGGCAATGTATGGCTGAGCCTCGGCACTGCCTTTGTTCTGCTCATCCTGACCGTGATATTCCTGCATAAACGCAGCGAACGGCTGGCATAACTTCAAAAAGCACTCTTTATGAGTGCTTTTTTTATAGGAGTTTTCCATGAATATTTTTTATTTTTTTTTTTTTTTCATTACCCTCGGCGTCAATGTTCTTCCAAAAGACAGCTTTTATCAGCTTCTTGTGCAAAGCCTTGCGGAAAAACACAGCGTGCCTCCGACCAAATTTTATAATCTCGGTGCGTGCAAAAACTCCTCCAAAGAAATACTTGCCCGCATGGAACAGGAATTTTCCGCACGCAGTCTTCCGGGCAGCACGCCGTTTTTTGTGATAATGTGCGGCGTGGTGGACACCATGAAATTTACCGACACACCGTACCTCTCCTTGGAAGAAAGCAGGCAAAACTATGCACAGCTGCTTGCCGCCGCCCAAAAATACGGAAAAATTCTGGCAGTAAGCCCGACTCCCGTTGCCAATGAAGAACAAAACTCCCGTCTTGCAAAACTTATTGCCGAACAGGAAAAAATCTGCCATGAAAAAAATATTCCATACCTGAATATTTTCCCGCAGCTTCACAATGACGCTTTTACCGCAGATTTAAAAGACGGAGTACACCCCGGCGAAAAAGGCAATGCCATGATTGCGGAACTGATTAAAAATCCCATAACGGCACTCTGTCAGTTTTAGCACTTGCCAAATTTCGGTTTCGCACTTATATTAAAAGGAAACCAACGGAGGAATTATGAATTTCAACCAAACACAAACAATGGCAGGAAGCCGCTCCAATGTTGCGGTATTCATGCAGCAGGTATATTTATGGATGGCCGCCGCCCTTGGCGTGACCGCTGTCAGCGCTTATTTCACCGCAAGCAGCCCTGCGCTGATTTCCGCCATTTTCACGGGATTTACCCCTATTATCCTTATGGTGGGCATTATCGGCCTTGTCATGTATCTTTCCTATGCCATGCATAAACTTTCCGCAGGCACGGCAACGGCTTTGTATATTGTATACGCAGCATTGAACGGCGTGTTCCTTGCTCCAATCGTGCTTGTATATACGTCTGCCTCCATTGCCAAAACCTTTATCATAACCGCAGGCATGTTTGCAGGCATGAGCGTTTACGGCATGACCACCAAAAAAGATTTGTCAGGCATGGGTTCTTTCCTGATCATGGGACTTTGGGGCCTTATCTTGGCAAGCCTTGTAAACCTCTTTTTCAAAAGCTCCATGATGGACTTTGTCATCAGCATTGTTGGCGTTTTGGTATTTGTCGGCCTGACCGCTTTTGACACCCAAAAACTCAAAACCATGGGCGAAACCGCACCGCTTGACGATGCCGTTGCCATCCGCCGCGGCGCACTGCTCGGCGCAATCACCCTGTATCTTGATTTTATTAACCTTTTCCTGTATCTGCTCCGTCTTTTCGGGGACAGAAGAAATTAATTTCTGTCACAGCAATACTTCAGGAAAATTTTTAATTTCATAAATTTTCCCTTGACAAGCGTGCCCGTTCTATATATAAACAACGCACGACGGATGGTTAGCTCAGTTGGTAGAGCATCGGTTTTACACACCGAGGGTCGGGAGTTCGAGCCTCTCACCATCCACCAGCAAAAATAATATTTGGTATTGCCATATCAATACGGATGGTTAGCTCAGTTGGTAGAGCATCGGTTTTACACACCGAGGGTCGGGAGTTCGAGCCTCTCACCATCCACCAGTTTTTGAAGCCTCTGCAAAGAGGCTTTTTTTTTGTTTAATCACCGTTTTCAATGCCTGCGCTTTTTCATCCGCAAAATCTTTCCTGCCGTTGTTCATACTGACAGTTTGCGGCATTTTGCCAAGACCCGCATATTGATTTTTTATCATACAATCAGGATATGCTAAGGTATCTGTTCAATTTTATTTTAACTATTTTTTATTTTTCAGCCTGCCATGCTGATTTATAAAAATAACAGGAAATTATCAGGCAAGGATTTTTTACCCAAAATCAATGGCGGCCTTCGGTGAAAAGCAAGCCTGTCAGCTGCAGCGGCCCCCTCTCCTGAACAATTTTTCCATACATTTTTAACAAAAAAAACAGCGTTTCCGCCTCTGAAAAGCCGAAGCGCTGCAAATCAAAAGCATTGTTCTTTTCGGCTGACTGATATTGAACACATTAATTCCATTATAACAAATTCGGAAACACACCCCTGTTTTGCATACTGACATATTTAAATTAAAAACACTGTCCTCCTTTGACGTTGAGTGCAGAACACATCAAATGCATACCAAAGAAGGACATTCTCATATCTGAATTTTTAATTCCACCTGCAGAACAGGCGTTTTATTGTCGCTGAAGACTGTAAAAAAACTGAAGGATGAAAAAAAAGGAAGCCTGTGCTTCCTTAAATTTAAGAATGTGCGCAGCATTATTCCGTTACGTCAATAATCTTTCGGGAATAGGCGCCATCTTTGGCCACATAGGAATAACTTCCGTTTATGCGCACGGAAATATTGTCCACTTCCCATTGATAGCCTGTGGCATAAAGCCAGTCTTTTCCTGAAAAATAATTCTGAATCATGGCTCTGATAAGTTCTGCCATTTCATTCAATTCCTGTTTTACGGTAGCAGTAAAAACCCCCTGTTCGATTTTGTCGCAGGCTTCTTCAATCCCGTCAAAACCGATAATGGCAATATCGTCGCTTTCAATATTAATGCCTTGCTCATTCAGATAGCGCAGAGCTCCGAGCGCCATATTGTCATTATTGCTGATGATAAGTTCCAAATCTTTGCCGTATTTGTCCATAATTTCGGGCATGGTGTGATATGAACAGTCATTAAGCCAATTGCAGACAAAATTTTCACCAAGCTGTACCAGTTCCAGCCCCAGTTCCTTGGCCGTCAGCACAGTATACAAAGAACGTGAAATGGCCTCAAAATTTCCCACAGGCCCCTGAAACATAATATACTGCAGTCTGCCGTCTTTATTTTTGTCATATTTTTCCGGATTCCAGACCAAATCCAAAAGGCGTCCCTGACATCTGCCTTCTTCCACTCCGTTATTGGCGACCAAAACCGCATTTTTATACCCTTCAAAAACATGCGTATTAGGTTCGTTTTTAAAGAATATGCACGGCACGCCGTAACGCTTGAGCAAATCCAAAACTTCAGAAACATATACGGGCAGGACAATATTTACCAAAACCAGATCGGTTCCTTTATGCAGGCTTGTGCGGATTTGCTCCAGCTGAACATTCATATCGTTGCAGGCATCATATATTTCCAATTCAAAATCTTTCTGAAGGGATTTTTTTAATTCATGGGAAAGATCGGCAAGATAATTATCTTCCATACTGCGGATAAAACAGGCTATTTTAAATTTATCCGCCGCAAACGCACTGCCATATCCGCCCAAAAACAGCAAAACGGCCAGCAAACAAATTATTATGCTTTTACTCCTCAACATGTTCACTCCTTAATTCTGCCTGCCCAAACTTTTAATTGAGAATAAAAACTTTCGGCAGAAAACTCCTTATCCAGACAGTCCGCAACACCTGCCTCATACGCTGATGTTTTGCTTTCATACGTAAAATTTTTAGACATGCCTACAATAAATAAATTCCGCTGTTCAGGAATATTCAAAATTTCCCGTACCGTATCAAAACCTGCCACTATCTGCATTTCCATATCAATAAAAGCCATGTCCAGTTGGCTTTCCATGGCAATTTTAACGGCATCTTTGCCTCCTGCCGCGACCAAAACCCTGCAGTTTGCCTGTTCCAGCAGATTTTGCAGTTTATCCGCAACAGCCTTGTCGCCTTCTGCCACAAGCACGGTTAAAAAGTTTCTGTCAGAATCAGAAAGAGCAAATTTTCCGTTTTTCTCGTCAAGCGCAGCTCGTTCAACAGGCACAATCACTTTAACCGATGTACCTTTTTTAATTGCACTCTGAATCTGTATTTCACCCTTCATCACGTCCACTAGCGTCTTGACAATCAATAAACCGCGGGCATTAAATTTCGTAAATCCGGGCAAACTGTCTTTTTGGCTGTCAAAGTTGAAAACATTTTTCAGTTTTTCCTCATCCATGCCCATGCCCGAATCGACAATATCAAAAATAAGGGCTTGACCGTTTTTGTACGGTTCACAGGAAATTTCCGCATGCACGTACCCTTTATCGGTGAATTTAATAGCATTATTAATTAAATTAAGCAATATGCGGCGCAGGTTTTCCTTATTGGAACGGATATACTTGGGCACATTGGCATCAATGGAAACATTGTAATGCAGGCCCTTTTCCCCTGATTTTATTTTAAGCAGGGACTTCACGGAATACAGCATTTCGTAAAGATTGAACAGTTCATCGTTCACAAGGCAGTTTTCAATATCCCGTTGAGAAAAATTTAAAATATTTTCAATGAGTTTCAGAACATTTTGCGATATTGTCTCTATCTGTGTCAGATAATTTTTCTGCAGCGGATCCGAACAGGTCTGCAGGGCAAGCGTACAGACTGCATTAATATTATCCACAGGTGTGCGGATCTCATAACTCATTTTTTCAATGAATTTATTTTTTATATGGGAATGCTCATTTGCTTTTGCCAAAATTTCCATCATATTCTGCACCATAGCCTCAAGGCTTCGGGCAAAATCTCCGATTTCGTCACCGCGCTGCAGAATTTTTTTGTCTACATGCTTTTTTTCAAAATTCTTGGCTGAAATATTTTTAATAAATACTGTTAACGAACGGATATCCCTTGCAATGGGCCACAAAAGCAGCAGCACTCCGAAAATGCCGAACAATACCGCCGCCGACCGCAGAAGAACAGACCTTGCGTAGAGTGCCGAGCGCCATCGGTCATATTTGTCTTCGTATAGATATACGACATAATAAAAATCGGTTTGCGGGATATTATAAAAACCGTAATACCATTCATCCTCTTCATGCTTATAGCGGCGGGAACCGAAATCATCGGCATGCAGAAAATCAAGCTGACTCTGCAAAATTCTGGTTCCCTTATACTGCGGATCAGAACAGTTCAGCACCACCCCGTTTCGGCTTACAATAAAAGAACGCTGGGCAATATCACCGTCATGACGCAGATATTCATCCGTCAATTTTTCCAGATTCAGCAATCCGCAGATAATATATTTTTTTTCTTCATAAACAAGACCCAAGGCCAAAGGCATTTCAGTTTTTCCGTATTGTTTTGAAACAAAAGGAAAACCAAAAACAATTTTTCTGTCATAGGCAACATTTCCGCACAGGGAAGTTTCTGCCAAAGACAAGCCGCGCTGAAATTTCTGCGCTGAACCATACAGCAGCCTGCCGTTTTCATCATAAACGCTTACACTGTCAAAAAACAAAAAAGCATTGACAACTTCAGAAAGATAAACGGAAAAAACCGACTTCAGCTCTTCGGACCTGACTGCCTGTTTCTGATCCAATAAAGAAAAAAACTGCGCCACAAGATAAAGGGTATCCGTCGCGCTTCGAATTTGGGAATGAATGCCCCCGCCGATAATAACGGCACGTTCTTCCGCACGGGAAAGCTTTACGTTATCGAGGGTATTGTCATACGTATGCATGAGAAAAAACGAGAAAAGACTCATAAAGCAGACAAAAACAAAACCGATGATCAAACAGATTCTTGCTTTCAGCCCAAAACGAAACGACCCTTTGCACGCTGTCATTCGTCCCCCAAACGGCAAATTTTTCATGCCCGTAAAAATTTGTAATTATTTTACGCTCTTTTCATGCAAAAACAAAGAAAAACCACTGAAAAAAAAAAAAAAAAATGGAAATAACCAATAAAAAAAGCCGCTTACGCGGCTTTTCCATATTCATGCCCTAAAAGGGGCCATTACTTGTTTTCGTCATCAAAAGTATGAATCTTGCCTGTTTCATTATATTCCTTAACCAGTCTGAATAACAGCGGACTCAAAAGCAGAACGCCGATAAGGTTGGGGATTGCCATCATTGCGTTTGCGCAGTCGGCAATAAGCCATACAAGGTCAAGCTTTACAAGGGCGCCCACCGGCACGGCAAGAACATAAATCACACGGAAAGGAATAAGAGCCTTATCGCCGAAAAGGAAGATTGCGCAGCGTTCGCCGTATACGCACCAGCCAAGAACCGTTGTAAAGGCAAAGAAAAGCAGACAAACGGTAACAAGCTTGCCGCCTGCAAACGGAAGTGCGGCATTGAAAGCGGCCGTTGTCAGGGCAACGCCGTTCAGCGCTTCGGGAGCGCGCCACATATCGGTTACCAAAATGGCAAAGCCAGTCATGCTGCAGACAATAATGGTGTCAATAAAGGTATCGAGCATGCCGAGAATGGCTTGGCTCATGGAACAGTCATTGGTTGCGGTGGCGTGGGCAATGGGAGCGGTGCCGAGACCTGCTTCGTTGGAGAATACGCCGCGGGACATACCGTAACGGATAGCCATCATAACGGTTGCGCCCGCAAAACCGCCCTGCGCTGCCGTCGGAGTAAAGGCATCGTTTACAACATAAACAAAAACATCAACAATTCTGTCCGCATACGTAACAATAACAATCAGGGAAATAACCACGTACGCAAGAGCCATGAGCGGAACAACCTTGCCTGCCACATAGCCGATACGCTGAATGCCGCCCAAAATAACAATGGCAGCAACGGCAAAAAGCCCGATAGCGCTGACCCATGTAGGCACGCCGAAGTTGGCGGAAAGGGATTCCGCAACGGTATTGCTTTGAATCATATTGCCTGTGCCGAAGCAGGCGCAAATACAGAAAATGGCAAACAATATGCTCAGAATTTTAAATTTGGGGCCAAGGCCGCGTTCAATAAAATACATGGCGCCGCCCACAAAATTGCCTTTGGGAGTACGCTGTCTGTAATACATGGCAAGCAGAATTTCGGAAAATTTGGTAGCCATGCCAACCAAAGCCGTCACCCACATCCAAAAAAGCGCACCGGGGCCGCCAAGAAAAATAGCCGTGGCAACACCTGCGATATTGCCTGTGCCGATGGTGCCTGAAAGAGCCGTCATCAGCGCATTGAAAGAAGAAATTTCACCTTCGCCGTGGCTGTTTCTTCCTTTCCAAATACCCGCAAAGCCTGCAGGCATTTTGCGGAACGTAAAAAATTTAAGACCGAATGTAAGATAAAGACCTGTGCCGACCAAAAGCACAAGCATTGTGGGACCCCACAGAAACGCACTCACACTGTTCAAAAAACTCATCAAAGAATCCATAAAACCTCCTCTTTTTTTTAACCGTAGCACCAAAGAAGAACTTATTTCCAATAATTTTTTTAAAGTTTTTTTTATTTTCTTTTCAATCATCCCATAACCGCATAACATTCTGACAAGTTTTTATTTTCACAAAATTGTTATTTTTTGTGATTATTCTTTTTTTAAACAAGAGCAAAAAACTAATGCATGCGTTTTTGGGGTTAATCCATGCGTTAACGCATGATTTTTTTGCAAAAAAACACATTTTAATCCGTTCGGGGCATTCCGCCGCCAAACCGCACAGCAAAACCCTGCCGCCGCAATCAATAAATACCGTTTAACCGAAAATTATCCCAAGCTTCCAACCATAAAACTGCCTGAACATCGGTCACGCAGGCGCAAAAGCCGCTTTTCAAAAACTGCTGTTTCAATTTTAACAGCGGATTATTTAAATAAAAAAACTCCCGCAAGGGGAGAAAAAACGGCACGGCTAACCCGTAAAAAAGCAAAAAAAAAGATTGTTCGGAAAAACCAAACAATCAGCTTCAAAACTCTGTCACCAATCAAAACTCTGTAGGCAGATTCAGAGAAAATGCAAAATGGCGGAGAGTGAGAGATTCGAACTCCCGGAGGACGTGAATCCTCAACGGTTTTCAAGACCGCCGCTATCAACCGCTCTGCCAACTCTCCGCTCTTTGCGAAACAAACTAGTAACACAGGAACCTGAAAAAAGTCAACACTTTTTTAAGCCATTTTTCTAACGCTCATCTTCATATTTTTCTATATCATATTGAAATAAAAAATAAAAAAAATAATGGCACAGGCTTCGCATAGTATATGGCAGAATTTTCTTTTTTCTGTTTCCGGCTTTTTCGGGAACAAAAACAAAAGGCGGTAATTATGCTGAATATCAATATATTTCAAGGCAAAAAACACAGCGGCGCACATTCTTTTTCTGTCGGAACTTTGACGGCTTTTTTAAGTTTTCTGTTTTTGGCAGCTGCCGTCACCTCTTTCTGCGCGCCAAACGCACACGCCGTACGCCTCAAGGATATTTCCAGCATTTCAGGGGTCAGAAACAACCAGCTCACAGGTTACGGCTTGGTTGTGGGCCTCGGCGGAACAGGGGACAAAAGGGACGATCTCACCGCCTCCACCCTGACCAATATGCTTGAAGGCATGGGCATTGCCGCAGGCTCTGCCCAAGTAGAGGCACGAAACGTGGCTTCCGTTATGGTTACCGCCAACCTGCCTGCATCCGCCAAGGCAGGAAGTTCCATAAACGTCACCATTTCCAGCATAGGCTCCGCCTCAAGCCTGCAGGGCGGCGTACTTCTGCAGACTCCGCTCATGGGCATTGACGGCAAAGTATATGCCATTGCCCAAGGCGCTTTGGTTGTGGGCGGTTTTTCCGCACAGGGGCAGGCCGCATCCGCCCAGAAAAACCATACCACCGTGGCAAGCATTCCCAACGGCGCCATTGTGGAACGGGAAATTCCCTTTACATTCAACAATCAGCGCGAACTGACCATTAATATGCACGTGCATGATTTCACCACAACACAGCAGACAGTGGAACGCCTCAACGAAAGCCTTGGCGGACAATATGCCAACGCCAATGACGCTTCCACCATCAAACTGCAGATTCCCGCGGAATTTCAGGGCAATCTCGTACCGCTTATGGCTTCCATCGAAAATCTGAACATTACCCCGCAAAATGCCGCAAAAGTTGTTGTGGATGAAAAAACAGGCACCATTGTCATCGGCAAGGACGTAAAACTGGCTAAAGTCGCCATAGCCCACGGCAACCTGCAGGTAACAATACAGGAAAACGTGGACGTGGTACAGCCCAACGCCTTTGCCCAAGGCACAACCGTGGCCTCACCCGTAACCGATCTTATGGCCAAGGAAGAATCCAGAAATCTGCACCTTGTGGAAGGCGCAACCCTGCAGGAACTTGTGGACGGCCTCAACGCAATCGGCGCAACGCCGCGCGATCTTATCAGCATTCTGAAGGCGCTGAAAAGCTCAGGTTCCCTGTATGCTGACTTGGAGGTATTATGAGCCAAGCCATGAACATGATGACGGACATGGCCATGCAAAGTGCCCGTCAAAACAATTTGGATACGGAACGCAGCAGGCTGAACAATATCGGCAATTCCGCCGACAGCGCCCTGAAGGAAAAGGAACTGCGCAAGGCAGCCGAAGGCTTTGAAGCCATTTTCATCCAAAAAATGTGGGACGAAATGCGTTCATCCCTGCCCAAAAACGGCATGCATTACAGCAAGGAAGAAGAATACTGGCAGTCCATGTACAGTCAGGAACTGGGCAAAAGCATGGCAAGCGCAGGCGGAATAGGACTTGCGGACATGATGGTGGAACAGCTCACCAAGCCTGCCGTTGTTTCTCCGCAGACAGGCGCATTGAGCCGCATACGCATGGCCGTGGAGCCCGCTCCGCTTGTGCCTGAAAACAGACAAAACCCCGAACAGGCAAAAAACAGCCAAAACACACAAAACGCACAGTCTTCCCAACGTTCTCAAAATATTCCTGCAGCCCAAACCCTTTCACGGGGAAGCAGGGACCTTGCTCCGAATTTCTATGAAGAATACAGCCAGACACAGGAAGCTGCAGCAGGCACGGCAGGCGCCGCAGTCATGCAAAACCGACAGGAACAGCGCACGGCGGAGCAAAACCGAAATCAGCAGGCTGACGGCGGAAACAGTCAGCAGCAGGAACAGGCAGTTCAGCCCCAAATCATCCGCACCACTTACATTACCAATCTTCCGCCCGAAAAGCGCAGCCGCGCCATTTTGGACAAGAAAGGCAATCCCATGAAAAAGACGGAACCTGTCCGTACCGGCGAAATCAGCCTGCCCACCCAAAACGATTATTTTGACCGCGGACTGTCCATTAAGCGCACAGTCAAGGCAGAAAATATTCAAAATTCTGACTTAACCGACAGCAGACAAAGCATGCAGGCGGCACAGGCAGTGCAGACCGCCCAAAATCCCGCGCAGCAGACCGTTCAAAACCAAGAAAACAACGAACCGCAGGATATTCTTGCAGGCATTACAACAACATATATTCCCTATCACCTCCGCATGGAACGGCAAGCCGCCGTACAGAAGATAGCCGAAGCAGTGCAGGCAGAACCTGCCAAGCCTCAGGAAGTGCCGAGCCGAAAGACATTCAGGCTTCCGAGCCTTGAAGAAGCCCTGAACATGGGAACTTTGGTTGCCTCCATATCTGACGAAGAACTGGCAGGCGTGCAGGCAAGACGGGAACGCCGTGCAGGCGGCATTTCAGGTACAAAGGCCGATTCCGCCGACACAGCCGAAACAGCCAAACCGGCTCGGAACGGCAGGCCCGTCCAAAACGCTGCGGCGCCGCAAAGCGCAAATCCCGTTTCCGCCCTTGCTCCGCAGACGGATTTTGCCATGCCCGTGGCAGGAACAATCACTTCCTCTTTCGGCTGGCGCCTTGACCCCGCAACCCGTCAGCGTGCATGGCACAAGGGCATTGACCTTGAAGCCGCGGCGGGCAGTGCCGTAACGGCAGGCAAGGCAGGCGTGGTAAAATTTGCGGGCAATGACCCGAAATTGGGCAATACAGTCATTCTTGACCACGGAAACGGCATAGAAAGCGTTTACGGCCATGCAGGCGAGCTGTCCGTCAAGACAGGGGACGTTATTTCTTCTGGCACACAAATTGCAAAGTTAGGAACAAACACCAATGCGGGCACAGGCACCGAACGTGCGGCCCTGCATTTTGAAATAAGGCAAAACGGGCTTTCCATAAATCCCGAGCCGTATTTTTCCAAGGAAGAAATTTCCTAGTCGGCAATTTAAACATTTTTTCAGAAGACATAAATTTGACGGAGGCATCCCATGTTTGCAAACATTCAAAACACATTAAACCGCCAAGATAAGGCTCTGGACCTTATGAAGGATTTGCTGCAGGAAGAATTTTCCCTGCTGATGAAACGGGATACCGACGCCATTATGACCATTGAATTTTCCATTCACGAGCTCCTGCGCCAGCTTGCAACCGAAAAAGAAAGCATTATCAAGGCTCTTGGCGGCGGACGCCTCAAAGACTATGCCCAAATGCTTCCCGAAGACAAAAAGGAAATCATTATTTCCCTTTGGCTCAGCATTGACAAAAAAGAACAGGCATGCGCCCGTCAGGCATCCCTGAACACCCGTCTTTCCCTCGGCCTTTTGGACCAAAGCAAAGACCTGCTCAATTACCTCCATGAACGCATTATTCCGCCCCAGCGCACAGCCTACAGCAGACGCGGAACCTATGCAAAACAGCATCCGCAGGCTTCAGTATTCAGCGCAAGATATTAATAGCAGCATTTTTTGAGGTTTACCATGTCAGGCATCAGCAACTTACTCAATATAGGGAACAACTCCATACGGGCCAACCAAGTCGGCATTAATGTTACGGGCAACAACATTGCCAACGTCAATACCGAAGGGTATGTCCGCCAGACTGTCCGCTTTCAGGAGTCTACTCCCTTTGACTACAATCCGGGCCAGATCGGAACAGGTGCCTATGCCCATGAAGTATACCGCAATTTTGACCGTTATCTTGAAAACAATTACCTGACCCAAAACGGCTTTTCCAGCATGTGGAACGAACAGTCCGTCATCATGCAGACCGTGCAGACCGTATTCAACGAAGCCAATACCGACGGCATTCACAATCAGCTCACAAGCTTTTTCCAGTCATGGACCGAGCTCAGCACCAATTCCGGCAGCATGGCGCACAGACAGGATTTAATTTCCCAAACCCAAAATTTAAGCCTTTTGTACCAAAACGCCATGCAGTCCCTCACGGATACCAAGAGGGAAATGGATGAATATATCAACCTTGCGGTGACGGACATCAACTATATTGTTGACCAGCTTGCCGAAATCAACGAAGAAATCGCAAAAACCTACAATCCGCCCGTCACCAACTGCAACACCCTGCTGGACAAGCGCGACTCCCTCGTGCGCGAACTCAGCAATCTTGTGGATATCAGCGTGCAGGACAACGGTCCCCGAGATTTCAAGGTCTATCTGAAAGAAGGCATGCCCCTTCTGGAAGACCAGAGAAAATACCACCTTTCCACCCAAGGCCCCTTCTATGAAAACGCCTGCAAAAACTTTACGGGAGAACTTCATTTCGAAGGCCAGAGCGGCTACGAATACACCATGGAATTTGTCAGCCCCACGGAATTTAAAGTTTCCATCGACGGCGGAAAAACATGGGTGCAGGACGCAGACGGCAGCACAACCTTTACCGTGCCTCCCGTGGGCGAAAAGCTGGACATCGGCGAACTGAAAATTTCCTTTTCGGGCGAAGGCCTTGCCGAAGGCGAGACCCCCTATTTCGACGTGGGCGACAAATTTTACATTGTTCCCAAAGACAGCGTATTTTGGCACGAACCCACCCGCGACCCCATCAACGTCAGCAAAAACCTTGACATGGCAAGCCTCGGCGGCAAGCTCGGCGCCTACGTTGAAGTGCGCGACAAACAAATAGGCAAATACCAGTCCCAGCTGGACGCCTTGGCCGAAAGCATAATTTGGGAAGTAAACCGCATTCACAGCCAAGGTTCAGGCCTTGAAGGATATACCCAGACCATAGGCACCACCAAGGTTGAAGACGTAAGCCTGCCCCTCGGAAGCGACTGGCACAGCTACACCTATCACGACCGCCTCACCGAAGGCAATCTCAACATGTATTTTTACAACAAAAATACTGGCGAGCCCTTTTTGTCAGGCTCTTTGAATTTCAATGCCTACCCCGCAGGCCCCCCTGAAAATTTCGATCCCCAAAAACACAGCCTGCAGGATGTTGCCGCCGCCATAAACCGCAGCTATGTGGATGAAAACGGCAGACAGCTTATTACCGCAACCGTTGAAGGCGGCATGCTCCAGCTTACGGCGGCAGACGGCGTGGAATTCAAAATGGGTTCGGATACCACGGGGCTTTGGGCAGCGCTTGGCGTGAATACCTTTTTCACGGGCGACAGCGCATCCACCATTGCCATTAACCCGAACCTCATCGACCACCCCGAACATATCAATTCCTCAAGCATTGACGGCCAGACCGAAGGCAACAAGGGCGACGGAACCATTGCCCAGCAAATCGGCAATCTTGCGGAAGCCAAGGTAAAAATAAGCACGGTATGGGAAACAAGGGAAGACAGCATTTTATCCTATTATTCTTCTCTGGTGGGCAGCGTCGGTTCCGATACCAGAAACGCAAATTTCAACGCACAATATTATAAAACCCTTGCGGACGAGGCAGATACGCAGGTTCAGGCAAAAGCAGGCGTCAGCCTTGACGAAGAAATGACCATGCTGATTAAATTTCAGCATTCCTACACAGCCGCCGCAAAACTGATTTCCACGGCAGACCAGATGTTTGAAACCCTCTTGGGGCTGAAACAATAAAGCCGGAAAACTGAACGAAGGAGCATGACATGCGCATTACCCACAATATGATGTATTCCACCATGACGCAGAATATGAACAATATTCTCAGCGATTACATGAATACGGGCATACAGATGTCCACCCAAAAGCGCGTCAACAATCCTTCCGACGACCCCACGGGCATGGTGCAGATTTTAAATTACCGCGCTTCCATTGCTGCAAACGAAACCTATATCAACAATTCCCAAGAAGCCTCCTCATGGCTTGCCAGCACGGACGGCGCCCTTCAGCAGGCACAGACCATTCTGACCCGTGTCACGGAACTTGCGGAACAGGCCGCCACGGGAACCATATCCCCCGAAAACAGAATGCAGATTTCCTCCGAGCTGAACCAGCTTTTTGAACAGCTCATCAATATTGCCAATACCGAATACAACGGCACGCACATGTTTGCGGGCCATAAAACCGAAGGCCCTGCCTATTCCATAAAACTCGGCGTTATGACCGAAAATGCGGAATTTGACAACGTCACCTTTGACGTGCAGGGCGAACTGCCCCAAACCGCCATGATACGCTTCACCCAAGACGGCGAAATAGGTGGAGCGGCAGACCTTGAATACCAATACTCCAAGGACGGCGGCAAAACTTGGGTTACCAAAACCCTGAACGCAGGCGATACAACCCTTGAACTTGACGGCTGCCTTGTCAATCTCGCCGAGGGCACACCCGTCAATGTGACAGCCTTCAATCCCGACGAACCGACGTCCCCCCATAACGGCTCCATGCTTTACGTGCGCCGTTCTGCCCTGTACATTGGCGATGACAACGATTTTCCGCCTGAACTCGATATTTTCGGAAACAGCATCAATGCAGGCGCCACGTCTGCCCAAGGCATTTTCAAATCCGACGTGCAGATTAAATTCCCCCAAGATGTCACCGTCAGCCAAGACGGCACCATTGAATTCCAGTACAGCACGGACAACGGCATAACATGGCAGACAAGCAAAGCCACCACGACGGCAGGATCAAACAGCGTACGCCTCGTGGTTCCGGGCGGCTATGTGGACGTTGCGGCACAAAACGGCACAAGCATTTCAGCAGGTTCCCAGCTTGTGGTGCGCCCCAACCGCGCCGAAGAACAGGGCTATGAAATCGCCCCCGGCGACTTTGTGCAGATCACCAATGACGGCAAGGATATTTTCGGAGGGCTTTACAAAGACAAAAACAGCGATTATGCTAAGCCTGTTGCAGAACCAAATATTTTCGAAACCATTTCCGACCTTATTGCCTACTGCCAGACCGACAACCAAAACGGCTGCTCCCAGTCTGTGGAAGACATGCGAAAAATGAGCGAGCATTTGCTGACAAAGCTTGCGGAAGTCGGCGGAAAAAGCAACAGGGTGGAAGTAAACATGAATGTCATGCAGACCCACAAAAGCAACCAGACCATACGCAAAAGCAATATCGAAGATGCCGACCTGTCCCAGCTTTTAAACGACATAACCAAACAGCAGGTAACCTATCAGGCCGTTCTGAAATCTTCCAGCATGATCATGAACATGAGTCTGCTTGATTACGTATAAGGAAAGCTATGCTTATTTTGACCAGAAAAGCAGGGGAAAGCCTTTATATAGGCGATGACATTAAAGTAACCCTCATAGGCATACAGGGCAAACAGGCGCGCATAGGCATAAGTCTGCCCGACACCATGACCGTATACCGCGAAGAAGTGTATAAACGGGTCATGCAGGACAATATTCAGGCAGGCACGTCCAAAAACGAAGAATTTAGCGGCAGCACCCGATATTATGACTTTATTGAAACAAAAATCGGCAAACTTGCCCTTGACAAGGACAAATTCATCTGCATGCCCAAAGGGCTTATCGGCTACGAACAGGATACGGAATTTTCCATTATCGAATATAAGGAAGATTCTCCGTTCTTCATTTATCAAAGCACAAAAACCCCGGAACTGGGCCTGCTTATTGCCGACCCCTATCTGTTCCTGAGCGACTATACCGTCAAGCTCAGCGAAGCGGAACAGGCAGTTCTGCAGGCAGAAACCGCTGAGGACATAACGGTTTTCGTTACCATCACCATTCCCCACGGCAAACCCGAACAAAGCACGCTCAACCTTTCCGGCCCGATTTTCATAAACCATGTCAAGCGCATTGCCCTGCAGGTTCCGCAGGACGTAACGCCGTCCAAAGTTCTTCTTTCCGACTGCCTCGCCCGAATGAACGAAAACCCGACTGAAAATAAAGCCTGAAAACTTGACGGAAAATTTATTCTTTTGCTATTTTGGAAAAAACAACTTGCAAGAGGAATACTATGTCAGCACGCTTTTATGAATTTTCTTGGGACCTTATAGGAAACATTGAAAAAGGCCGCCCGCATCTTGGCAGTGACATGCGCCTTGAAGTCTACAGACTTTTTCAGTTTACCGTCCGCGACGTGCTTGAACGGCACCTCAAATCCAAAGAAGAAGTTGACAAAATTTTCTTTGAAGCAGGCATCAATGCAGGCAGACAGTTTTCGGAAAAACTGGTGGGCAGACAGGAAAACCTGTATTCCTTTCTTTCCCTGCTCCAAAAAAAACTGCAGGAATTCAAAATCGGCATACTGCGCGTCGAACAGGTTTCCCAGCACAATGCCAATCTGATAATTTCCGTGGAAGAAGACTTGGACTGCTCGGGCCTTCCCGATTCGGGTGCCGAAGCCTGCCATTATGACGAAGGCTTTATAAAAGGCGCTCTGGATTATCAGACCGGCGATCGGTATTCCGTCAAAGAAATCGACTGCTGGTGCCTCGGCGGAAGAACCTGCCGCTTTGAAGCCGTAAAAGAAGAATAGCACTGCCGAAAAATCCAAACACAATCTGCGCAGCACCTGTCACTTCCTTTCCGCGGCATTGCCGGAAGCTGAACCGCATGCGCACCGCCCTTTCCGCATATCCGAACAGTTTGGCATTATTTTCTCTGCTTTTGCCTGTCAGCGCAATTTAAATTTTTTTCTGCGGGAAAAAACTTGCTTTTTGGCGCATTTTATGAAAATAATAAGCGTTTCTTGCTTAACATTTTCAATCGGCACGGTAATTTATGGAGCAATTTTTTCAGCAAATCATCAACGGCCTGACCATCGGCGGCATCTATGCCCTTGTGGCCCTCGGCTACACCATGGTTTACGGCGTCCTGAAACTCATTAACTTTGCCCATGGCGATTTGTTCACCATCGGCGCCTATCTCGGCATGACGCTTTTTGTCAGCTTCGGCCTTGCAGGCTCTCTGCCCGTGTATGCCGCCATTATTTTGGTTGCGCTCATGGTCATGGGCCTTGTGGCAGTTCTCGGCGGCGTGCTTGAGCGTACGGCCTACCGCCCCCTGCGCAATGCAAGCAGGCTTTCCGCCGTTGTTTCCGCCGTGGGTGCGTCTATTTTCTTCCAAAACGCCATACTGCTTCTTTGGGGCGGCAATTATTACGTATATCCCGAAAGCGTCCGCCCGACCACCATTGTCAGCCTTTTCGGCATGGGAGTGCCTGCCATACGCTTTGTGCTTATCGGCGCTTCCGTCCTGCTCATGCTCATTTTATACTGGTTCATTCACAGAACCAAAACAGGCACCGCCATACGCGCCGCCGCCATTGACCAAGGCGCCGCAAAGCTCATGGGCATAAACGTCAACCGCATTATTGCCCTTGTCTTCCTTATAGGCCCGGGACTCGGCGGCGTGGCAGGACTCATGGTGGGCCTCGCCTACGGACAGATTGACTACAGCATGGGCTTCTCCTACGGCCTTAAAGCCTTTACCGCAGCCATTCTGGGCGGCATCGGCAATATTCCGGGAGCCATGATCGGCGGCCTTATTCTCGGCCTTGTGGAAACCCTCGGCGCAGCATACCTTACCATTGCATGGAAAGACGCCATTTCCTTCTTCGTGCTCATTTTGATTCTGATTATCCGTCCCACAGGCATTTTGGGCGAAAGGGTGGCTGAAAAATTATGATACGGTCCAAATCTTCCAATAATACCATGAAAAACGCCCATATCTGGCTTTTCTGCGTTTTTGCCCTGTTCATGGCCCTGCTGCCGCAAATGCTCAATACCTACTGGACTGCGGTTTTTGTCAGCGTCGGCCTCGGCACGCTGCTTTCCCTTTCCCTCAACGTCATTTTGGGACAGGCAGGCATTTTCCACATGGGACACGCCGCCTTTTACGCCATCGGCGCGTATGTGACGGCTGTTCTGAATACCCGCTTCGGCATTCCCATTTTATACCTCATTCCCGTGGCAGGCATTGTTTCCGCACTGTTTGCGGGCCTTGTGGCACGCCCCATCATTCACCTGCGCGGCGACTATCTGCTCATGGTCACCATCGGCATTGTGGAAATCGTGCGCATTGCCCTTGTCAATGACCTCGGAGGCCTCACCGGCGGCGCCAACGGCCTTTTCGGCATTTCCCGCCCTGAAATCTTCGGCATAAAAATCAAAAAAGACCTGCAGTTCTATTATCTTATCTGGGCTTTTGTCTTTGCCACCCTCATTCTTTTCCACTGGCTCAACAATTCCCGTTTCGGCCGTGCCCTCTCCTGCATTAAAGAAGACGACATCGCCGCCGAAGGCTGCGGAATCAACGTGGCCCACTACAAAACAGCCGCTTTCATGCTCGGCGCTTTCTGGGCAGGCATGGCAGGCACGCTTTTTGCCGCAAAAATGACCATTATTTCTCCCGGTTCCTTCACGTTCTGGGATTCCGTTCTGCTTTTTGCCGCCGTCATTTTGGGCGGAGGAAGTCAGGCCGGCGTTATTCTCGGCGCATTTTTGGTTTTCGGCCTGCCTGAAATATTCCGCGGCTTTGCCGATGCCCGCATGCTGATTTTCGGCCTTGCCCTTATGATTATGATGATTATACGGCCGCAGGGCATTCTGCCTCCCCGTCCCAAGAAATTCACCATTTCCGAAGAATGGCAGAAAAAAATCCAAAATGCCGCAGCAAAAGACGCATAAAAGGACAAGAAATGGAAACTCCTTTGCTTTCTCTTGAAAATGTTACCAAAACCTTTGGCGGTCTGAAAGCTGTAAACAATATGAGCTTTGACGTTGCAGACGGTTCCGTCATCGGCATCATAGGCCCCAACGGCGCAGGAAAAACCACGGTTTTTAACCTGATTACGGGCAACTACGTACCCGACAGCGGCGATATCCGCTTCCGGGGCAAATCTCTGGTAAAGCTCAAGCCCCACCAAATCGTGGAACAGGGCATTTCCCGTACATTCCAGTCCATACGCCTTTTTGCCAATCTGCCCGTGCTTGAAAACGTGCTTGCAGGCAGGCACTGCCGCATGCAAAGCGGACTTTTTTCTTCGCTTTTCCGTTTTCCGAGCCAGCAGAATGAAGAAAAACTCGCCATTGACCGCGCCATGCAGGAATTGGAATTTGTGGGTCTTGCCTCCATGTGGAACGAACGGGCAGGATCATTGTCTTACGGCAACCAGCGTCTTCTGGAAATGGCCCGTGCCCTTGCCTCAGACCCCAAACTCATTATTCTGGACGAACCTGCAGGCAGCATGAACCAGCCCGAAACGGAAGTTCTCATACAGCTTATCCATGCCATTCAAAAACGCGGCATTACAGTCATGCTCATCGAGCACGACATGGGACTTGTGATGAATGTCTGCGAAAAACTTGTGGTTATCGAATACGGCACCAAAATCGCCGAAGGCCTGCCCATGGACGTGCGCAATAATCCCCGAGTCATTGAAGCCTATCTCGGCCGTGACGATTAAAAAGACACTGTGTTTCAGGAGTGCCTATGTTTTTGGAATTAGATAATGTTCGCGCAGGCTACGGTCAGATAGAAGTTCTGCACGGTGTCAGCCTGCATGTAAACCAAGGCGAAATCGTCAGCATTTTGGGCGCCAACGGTGCAGGCAAAACAACTACCATGCACACCATAAGCGGCCTTGCCACATTCATGGGCGGCAGCATACGCCTTGCGGGCGAGGAAATCAGCAGACTGCCGAGCCATGAAATCGTTACCAGAGGCCTGACCCAGTCCCCCGAAGGCCGCCGCGTGTTCAATTCCCTGACTGTTTTGGAAAATCTTAAACTCGGCGCCTTTACCGTTGAAAACAAAAAAGTTATTGACGAAAGCCTTGACTGGATATACAGCCTGTTTCCCCGTCTTTACGAACGCAGGGCGCAAATGGCCGGAACCCTTTCAGGCGGAGAACAGCAAATGCTTGCCATCGGCCGCGCCCTTATGGGTCAGCCCAAAATTCTGCTCCTTGACGAACCCTCCCTCGGGCTTGCGCCGCTGCTGGTCAAAGCCATTTTTGAAACCGTGAAAAAGGTCAACGAAAACGGCGTAACCATTCTTATTGTGGAACAAAATGCCAAAGCCGCGCTGAAAATAGCCACAAGAGGCTATGTTATGGAAATGGGCCGCATTATCATGGAAGACAGTGCGGAAAGCCTGCTTACCAATCCCAGCGTGCAGAAAGCCTATCTCGGGCATTAATACAGATATTGCAAAACTTAAAATTTTAGGGGAAACAATGTTTCCCCTTTTTTTATTCCGAAACAGTTTCGGCCAAGCCCAAATTACTTTGCCGCAAACAGCGCAAGAGCGACAATCAAATGAAAAATTCCCGTGCAGAGAGCGGTTATTTTCAGCTGCTTGTCAAGCACAGTCACTTCATGGGACGTATACACCGCGTACGCGCTCCAGACCAAGGGCAAGTAAAAGAAGAACAAGAGCAGATACACCTTGGGCAGCATGACAAGAAAATACACAAGCCAGCACAAAAACGCACAGAAAATCAAAAGAACATGATAATAGCGGGCATATTCAGGGCCAAGGCGCAGGGCAAGGGTTTCTTTGCCGTAAAAAGCGTCGCTTTTCATGTCACGGATATTGTTCACATTGAGCACCGCCACGGACAAAAAGCCTGCGGCGCAGGCAGGAAATCCGGGCATGTAATACAAAGGCCCGCCGTACAGGGCATAGGAACCTGCCACGGCAGCAAGCCCGAAAAAAATAAAAACGTAAAAATCTCCCTGAGCCCTGTAGCCGTAGGGATTTTTTCCCATAGTATAAAAAAGCGCCGCGCACACGGAAGCAATAAGCAAAAAGCCGAACACTGCCCAAGCCCAAAGACTGGTGCCGAAGCTGCTGTAAATCAGCCACAAGGCACAGAAAACGGTGAGCACGACGGTCAGCACAATGGCCCTCAGCATCTGCTTTTGGGTAATGGCGCCCGAAGAAACCGCCCTTTTCGGGCCTTGGCGCATGGCACCGTCCGAACCTTTTTGGGCGTCGCCGTAATCATTGGCAAAATTGGAAAGTATTTGCAGAAGAACCCCAGTCAGCAAACTGAGAACAAAAATTTTCCCGTTGAAAACGCCCGCTAAAGACGCAAAAGCGCCGCCGAGCACAAGCCCTGACAGGGAAAGGGGCAAAGTTCTGAGACGCATTGCCGAAATCCACGCTTTAACCACGCCGACACCTCCGAATCATTCAAAAAATATATGCGGACAGAACGGCTCTGCATGCCAAAAACTGCGCTGTCCGCCGACCGCAGCCAAGTTATCCAAATATTATTTTATTGTCACGGCACTGTTTTTCTGCATGGACGCCTCAAGGGCATGGTCAAGGGAGGAAGAACGGGAATATAGTATGCCCTTTGCCAAATCTTCCGCACGCTGATATTCCGCCTGCATGAAATAGCGGCGCAGCGTCCATGCCTCATAATCCACAATATCCAGTTTGCCTTGGCTGTTTTCCCCAAGATATTTTGCCAAAATCTCCGCAATTTCTTCATGGGGGAAATATTCGCCTTCGTAATAAATATGCAGACAGCCGTCCTCAAGGCCGAAAACGCTTTCGTCCAAATACCACGAAGCGCAAAGCTCCTGCAGCTCCGCAAGGCAGGCCCCGTCCGCAGGCTCCAGCCAGCCGAATGCTTTAATAATGATATCTCTCATGCCATGCCTTATAATACAGAAAAAAGTTCTTGTAAAAATGTTTTCTTTCCGTGCAAAATTTTTCCGTTTTCATGCACAAAAAACAAATCGCCGTCCCATGCCGTGGCATGCAAAGGAATATTCCTTTTCCCGAAATAGTCCCGAACAGCCTGCGACGGAAAACCGTAGCGGTTATACTTTCCGCTCGACGCCCACACTTCGCGCGGACTGACCGCCCCGTAAAAATCTTCGTCAAAACTGTTTTGCGAACCGTGGTGGGCAAGCAGCAAAATTTCAGCCCGCAGAGCTTTGCCGTAATACGCCGCAAGCCGTGACAGCACGTCTTTTTCGCTGTCCCCGCACAGCAGCATAATGCCTGTGCCCTCTTTTACCAAAAGAGCCGCCAAAGAAGCATTGTTGGCAGAATATTTTTTCAGCCCCAAAGACAAAGCATTCTGCGAAATCAAACTGTCCGTACCGGCAAAATGCATGCCCTCTGCCGATTTTTCTGATTTTTTTCCTGACTTCGGCGGTTCTTTGGGCGGAAACAAAATTTTCAGGCCATACCCTGCACCCAAATCAAGATAATCGCCTGCGCCCAGCCTGCATACGGATCTGCCCTGCCCTGCAAGCTCCCTGTCCAGAACCTTTTTGGCATAGGTCTTTTTGGAAACGCTCACGGCGCTTTCGCAGTATTCCCCTACGGAAAAATTCCGCAGAAGATGAACCATGCCGTTGATATGGTCGCTGTCATCATGGCTTGCAATGAGCATATCCAAATAAGGAGCCTGATTTTGCGTGACATATTTCGCGGCAATGTCACGGCCCGCATTAAACCGTACGGAATTTGTTCCGCCCGTATCAAAAAGCAAACGCTTTGCCTTGGTCTGAATATACACTGCCTGCCCCTGCCCCACGTCCAGCACGGACACAAACAAATCAGGCACAGGCGCAAAAATCCGCACAAAAACGGGCAGAAACAAAAAAACAAAGCCCAAAGCTGCAAACACGTCCGCAGCCAAACTGCGTTTTTTCAGCCCGTAACAGCAAAGCAGAACTGCAATGTAAAAGCCCAGAAAAGCCAGTCCCATGGGCCTTGCACACTGAACAAACGGAAAAAATCCCGAAAACAGCGCGTCAAAACCCCGCACTGCCAAAACAACGGGCACACAGGCCAAATCCAGAACATATTCCGCAAAAGGAAACGCCATGCACAAAAGCGCCAGCAGTCCTAAGGGCATGACCCAAAACGTCAGAAGCGGAAGCCACAGGGCATTGAGCACAAAAAACCAGCTCACCTGCCCGAAATACACAATAAGGAGCGGAGCAAGCGCAAGCTGTATGCCAAAGGATACCGCCAAAAGCGAAAATACCGAAAACAAAATTTTATCCAGCGGCTTTTTCAGCCTGCAAAAAAATCTGTCATACACAAAGCGCAGAAAGGGCAGAAGATACGCAATGGCAAATACGCAGGCAAAGGAAAGCTGAACGCCCAAATCATACAGGGACAAAGGGTCAAAGAGCACAAAAAAGCCCAAGGCATAAAATAAAATGTCAAGCAGAACAATATCTTTTGCCCTGATATAAAAAAACGCCCCTATGCACAGCATGGCATAGGCACGAAGCAGGGAATAGGGTGCAGAACCCAGCCAGCAGTACAGAAAGCCCAGCACCAACCCCGCATACACGGCAAGCAGGGGCCGCGGCACATATTCATACACAAAGGGACGCACCCTCTGCACGGCAAAAAGCAAAACAAGGGTCAGCACTGCCGCAAGGCTTAAATGCTGTCCGGAAAGCGCAAGGGAATGGAGCAGGTTGGCAGCATTGAAATCATCCAGCGTGGATTGGGTCAAATAAAATTTATCCCCGAAAAACAAGGCCATAATAATGGCTTTTGCCTGTCCTTCGGCTGTTTTCAGGGCATATTCGGGCTTTTCTGCGGAAAATTCTTCGGCAAAAAGCAGGCTGGCAAAAGCAAAGCGCAAATCCTCGCGCCGCGAAGCCCAAAAATCCCCCTGCCCGTGCAGGCTGTACATATTTTTTGCGCCGTAATTCCACGCGCCGTACCAAATATCCTGCCTTGCGTAATAGGCCCGCAAATCCCCGTAAAACGGGCGGAGCCTTGTTTTTACCTGCAGAAACTGCCCTGCGCAGGGCCTTTTCTTTTCAGGGAAAGCCCTGTCCCATGTATACAGAACCCTGCCCTGCAGCGTTTCCCCGCCGTGCGTGCATATTCCGTCTTCTTTAATATGCACGCCCGAAAGAACCATGCGGATCCTTCTGCCGCTTGCACCCTGCACGCTTTCAATCTTTGCGCACAGCGTGCGTTCCTGCATGGGGTCAAAATGTTTGGCATAATACTCCGTACTCTGCACGGACTGCTTCGGCTCGCGCCATGAAGCAAAGCAGAAGGACAAAGCAAAAACCGCCGCAAGCAGTACAAGGCGCAGTATGCGCCTGTCCCTGTACCGCAGAACGGTCAGAAGAAAAAGCAGAAAAAAGGCCAGTACGCCGTACACGGGAAAAGCAAGCGCAAAAACACCCGCTGCGGCGCTGAGCACCAAATGCTGCCAATACAGCAAAGGCAGGCTTTGATATGCTGCGGGCCCTTTTTGGTGCATTATCGGTAATACCTGAGCCGCAGGGCATTGGTCACTACGGACACGGAAGAAAACGCCATGGCCGCCCCAGCAAGCATGGGCGAAAAGCTCAGGCCGTAAGCAGGATAAAACATGCCGCAGGCAACGGGAATAAGCACGATATTATAGCAAAACGCCCAAAACAGGCTGATTTTGATATTCTTCATGGTGGCTTTGCCAAGTCCCAAGGCAGTATTCAGCCCCTCAATGCCCCGAAGCAGAACAATGTCCCCTGCCTCCAAAGCAATATCCGTTCCGCTGCCCATAACTATGCCCACATGCGCGGACGCAAGGGCAGGCGCATCATTGATGCCGTCCCCCGCCATAGCAACTGTTCTGCCCTGCTCCTTCAGCTTGGCTATGCAGGCTTCTTTTTCGGCAGGCAGAACTTCATAAAAACAGTTTTCTTCGGCAATGCCTATTTTCTTCGCCGCCGCAAGCACGGTCTTTTTATTGTCGCCGCTCAGAAGCATGGGGGTTATATGCTGTTTTTTCAAAGCCTCAATCACTGCGGCACTGCTTTGGCGCATGCTGTCCTCAAAGGAAAAAAGCATAAGGATATTGGCCTGCTCCCCTTTTTTTGCACCGAACAGCAGAGGGCTTTTGCCTTCAGCGGCAAGACGTTCCAATATTTCTTCCTCTTCGGGGGACGGCTCAATGCCGTTTGCCGCCATTAACGCCCTGTTGCCGAGTAAATAA
>CALUWZ010000004.1 GCA_944324625.1 uncultured Mailhella sp.
TGATGAATTACAAGTAACCTGCACAAACACCATCAGCGGCGCCCAAGTTACCACTGATGCTTTTCTCGGTTATCAAAACAAAGGTGAATTCCTTTCCCCTGTTGACCTTTTGGTTTCATCACTTTGCTGCTGCTCTCTTTCCATGGTTGGCACCTATGCCGACAACCATGAAATTGATATTGAAGGTGCTTTCCTTGAAGCTGACTATGAAGTTGCCGTTAACCCCAAACGCGTAACCAAAATTTCTTTGACCTTCAATATGCCTAAAGACAAAGAATATACCGACAAAGAAAAAATGATGCTTGAAAAAGTTGCCGCTGCTTGTGCCGTTCACCACAGCCTGAACCACGACATTGACCAAAACTTCACCTTTATTTGGGCATAATTTTTATTGAAATCAATAAAAAAGCGTACCTTCGGGTACGCTTTTTTTTTGCCTGCAAAACGTTTTTTTTGCCGCAGTGCTCTGCGCGGCTGTTCTGCAGGCGCATAAAAAAAGCATGATTTGTCCAAAATTGCCTGCGGGCAGTGCGGCATGCCGCTGTTTTCGGCTGTCAGGAAGTTTTTTCGCTTTTTCGGCCATAAAAAAACCCCGCATGAAGCGGGGTTTAAATTTTGCAAAGCTGAACTTATTTGTTCAGGAAAGCGCGGTAAGCGTCAGCGGTCAAAAGACCTTCAATGTCAGCTTCGTTGTCAACTTTTACGCGTGCAACCCATGCTTTGGTGTAGCAGTCTTCGTTGAAGGTAGCGGGAGCATCGGAAAGAGCTTCGTTAACTTCGATAACTTCAGCAGCAACAGGCATGAAAAGTTTGTTTACGCTTTTGATGGATTCTACTTCACCGTAAGGAACGCCTGCATCGAATTTGTCGCCAACGGAAGGAAGTTCAACAAATACAACTTCGCCGAGCTGGTCTTGAGCGAAGTCGCTGATACCTACGAGGTGGCTGTCGCCGTCTTTTTTGATCCAAATGTGTTCGTCGGTGTAGCGGCGGTCATCAGGCAATACGATTTGATCCAAAGTTTTCATTGGAAACTCCTTATCCTTTGTTAGAGGTATTTAAAATTTATGTGTGTACACATAGTGTTTATATAACATAAATTTCACAAAGTTATGTTATCCTAAGTATGGGGTTTTGTCCAGTGCTTTGGCGGGGATAATTTGCAGTTGTTATATGATTGTCAGTTTTTTCAGTGTGTTATTAATGTTTTCAAGGGTTATGGGTTTTGAAATGTGGGCGTTCATTCCTGCGTTCAGGCTGTTGTGCACGTCTTCGGCAAAGGCATTGGCCGTCATGGCAATAATGGGAACTGTTTTGGCGGCGGGGTGGGAAGAACTGCGTATGGCTCTGGCGCAGGCAAGTCCGTCCATAACGGGCATCTGCAGGTCCAGAAAAATAAAATCGATATCATGTTCTTTGCTGGCAAGGAATTTGTCAAGGCCGATTTTTCCGTTTTCGGCAGTGATGATTTCTGCTCCCATTTTTCCGAGAAGTTTGGAGGCAACAAGAATATTGACCGGGTGGTCTTCAACCAGAAGGATATGTTTTCCTTTCAGGTTGATGTCGCCTATGGAAACGGGTTTGCTTTCCTGCAGAATTTCCTGTTTTTCGGCTTTTTCATAGCTTATGTGCAGGGTGAAGGTTGTGCCTTTTCCTTTTTCGCTTTCCACGTTAACGGCGCCGCCCTGCATTTCCACAAGGGCTTTTACAATGGCAAGGCCGAGGCCCGTGCCTTCAATGTTGCTGACGGTATTGTTCTGTTCACGGCAGAAAGGGTCGAAAATTTTTGCCAGCTGATCTTTTGCGATGCCTATGCCCGTGTCGGTGATTTCAATTTTATACAGGGCAATGTTTTGGTTGTTGTTGGCTTCTTCAATGATTCTGAACAGGATTTTTCCGTGTTTGGGCGTAAACTTGACCGCATTGCCCAGAATATTGGTTAAAATGCGCTTGAAATTGGTAATGTCGCCGATGACATGCTTTGTGTTTATGCTGCCGGCTTCAAATTGGAAGTTTTGGTCTTTGGCAATGACTATGCCTTTAAATGTATTGGCAATGGTGGTGCATTCTTCCAAAATATTAAACGGTTCATTGTTCAGTGTGGCATTTCCGCTTTCTATTCTGTTCATTTCCAAAATATCATTAATTAAAGACAGCAAATGTTCGGAGCTGGATTTTATCACGTTCAGGCTTTCGCTGACCTGCTGTTTGTTGTCTTGGTCTTCAATGGCAAGGTTGACCATGCCGATAATGGCGTTCATGGGAGTTCTGATGTCGTGGCTCATGGAGGCAAGAAAAGAACTTTTGGCTTTGTTTGCGGATTGGGCCATTTGCAGGGATTTGCGGAGCATGTCATTGCGTTCCTGCTCTTGATTGTGGGTATCTGTTACGTCAATGCAGCCCATGCAGAATGTATTGGTTGTTTCGTCAAAATCAAACAAATGGGAGCGCTTATATCTTGTAGTTCCGTTGCTGCGTTTTGTGCGGAATAAAATATCAAAATCTCCCTGTTCTTTGAAGCGGCTGATAATGTTGCGGATGGAAATGGCGTCGAGGTAAGCGTCAAGTTCATCATCCGAAATCATGTATTCGGAAACAAGGCGGGTGTCATGGTGAAAATTTCCGGTAAAAGGAATTTTGATTAAAGCCCGTTTTGTTTCTTCGCTCATAAACAAGGTGTATTTTCCGCTGATGTAGTTTACCCGCAGAACATAGTCAAATTTTTGTTTGGACAGTTTTTCCGTGAAGATTCTGCGTATATAGTCTTCGGTGACATTTTTCAGATTGATTTTGACAAAAATTTCCATTGTGGACGGATTTTTTATTAAAATAATGTTGAATGCCGTCCAAACTGTTTCGTCGGGAGTGGTGTTTACGGTCAGATAAAAGGTTTCTTCAGGGGGCTGGCGGTTGGAAAGACCGATAAAATATTCAGTATTGACGGTGTCAAGAAGCAGTTTTTTATGTTCAATGTTCGGGCACAGTTTAATAAGCGCATTGCGCAGGCTCTGCATGTCTTGGTATTGGTCAAGGGACGGCAGTTTGGACTTTATGCGTACAATTTTTTTGTCGTTGACGCTGTATATTAAACTTAATAAGGTTGCTTTGTGTTCTGTTTCCAAGAGCTGCAGTTCTTGCTTGTAGAGGTTTTCGGCGTTTTTTTGGTCGTGGATGTTGACGGATGCGCCGATGACGGAACTTGGGTAGCCTTCATTGTCAAGTGCTACGGAAAAAACCATTTGATGCCAAACATATTCTTTGGTGGCAGGATTGAGAAAACGCACTTCCGAACTGATTAATGCTTCTCCCCGTTCAATGCGCCGAAACATATCCGTAAACGGTTCTGCATCGTCAGGGTGCAGAATATTGCTTTTAATAAGGCTGTCAGGCACGTTAATAAAAATACTTTCCTGAAAAAAGCTGGTATCCGGTTTGTTTTCCAGTGTAAGCGTTCTGTTTTCTATGTCATAGTTCCAAATGTAAACGCCGGTTTGCGCAGAGGCAACGGAAAAGCGTTTTTCCAGCTGTTTCAGTTCATTAATATTTTCGCTTGTTCCGATGGCAATAAGCTGATCGCTGTCCGTGCTGACCGTGCTGTAGCGGATTTTGCGCCACTCTTCATCGCCGTCGGGATTAAGGATTTTTACCGTGGCAGAAACTTCGCTTTGTCCGTAAATAATGGCCTCGTGCAGAGAAATGAGATCTTGGTGCGAGGACGGCGAAATGTTTAAAAAACGGATAAGCATTTCCGTGAAGTTGTTGTAAATTTTTTCTTCTTGATTTTTATGAATAATGTTTATGGTGCCTTGGTCGTAAAACGGATGGTATTCCCAAAATAAAATTCCCGTATGGTCAAGGGCGGCAGCAAGTTTATTGTAATCGGATTCGGGAATGGTTTTATTTTTTAAATTGGAGTCAAGAACTGTCGGTTCATTGAAAAGAAAGTGGAGAGAGCGTATCTTGTCATGAGCTGACGTTATATGGACAGAAAGGCTTATATTGGTGACATCAAGCAGGATTTCCAAAAAAGAAACCTGCAGTTCGTCATTTTTGAAAATGTGCTGTGCGGAAAGAATGTTCGGATTGACAAGACTTTTGTCCGCCAGTATGGAGGAAAACACCAGTTCAAATTCCTGTGCGTGTTTTATTTCGGAAGTGATGTTTTGATAGGTGACGTTTAGGGGAAAATCACAAAACTTTTGCGCTTTTGCAAAATCTTTTTCAATGAATAATGTTTTAATAAATTGGCATGACAAGCAAGTTTGCCCGCAGGTTTTCCCTAACATACAAAAGTCCCGAAAAAATTTTTTTTAAAATTAGCAAAGCCGTTGTTTGATGTCAAGACAATACGGTTTTAATCCGCGGAAACAAAATACCGTCAAACCGAAGTGTCAAACAGATAAATGAGGGTTGTCGGCAGGGAAAATTTCAAATTTAAAAAAAATAAAAAAAAATGCTTGACAGTCAGAGGCACTTTCTATATACATACCCTTGTGAGTGCGCTTGTGGCTCAGCTGGATAGAGCAACAGGCTACGAACCTGTAGGTCGGGCGTTCGAATCGCTCCAGGCGCGCCAGATATTTTGAGGCTGTGAATGAAAGTTCACAGCCTTTTTTGCTGCTGTTTTCAGCGGCAAAAAATTGCTTGCCATACAGGTGCAATAAAAATTTTTAGATACAGGACTGTCCTCCTTTGGCATGCATTTGATGTGTTCGCCGGTAAAAAACAAAGGAGGACAGTTTTTTTTATTCAATATGCTGCCAATATGCAGCAACGGACTGCGTTTTTAAATTCCTTATTAATGAAATCAGCGCCGCCAGTCCCGTGCCGCCAGCGCCTTTTATCCGCATACGCAATGCTTTTGATTTACAGCGTTTCATCTTTGACGCCCACGGCTCATCCCTTATCGGTTTCTTGGACGGCTTCAAGGGGAGCTTTGGTTCTCTGCGTTATTGATTGGGCAGATTTGTCAGGGTTTTTTGCATTATGTCATTTTTGGGCTGTCAAATTGCCTGAGGAAGTTTTTGCTATTTTTTTGAGGATGAGACAGCTTTTAAAATTGCCGCACTCAGCACGGCAATGTCAATGGGTTTTGTTATGTGATCGTTCATGCCGCGGGCAAGGGAGGCATTGATGTCGTCGGCAAAGGCATTGGCGGTCATGGCGATAATGGGTATGGTTTTGGCTCTGGGGTGCTGTGAATTTCTGATGAATTTTGTTGCTTCAAGGCCGTCCATGACGGGCATCTGAATATCCATCAGAATGACATCATATTCATTTTTTTGGGATTTTTCAAATTCTTCGTAGGCAAGCAGGCCGTTTTTGCATATTTTGCAGGAAGCGCCGAGTTTGGTCAGCAGGCTGTCTATGAGCTGAATGTTTATGTCGTTGTCTTCTGCCGCCAAAATATGCAGATTTTTGAGCGGACTGCCGTATTTAATTGAAGTTTTTGGGGTTTCCGTTTGTTTCAGGGCATGGATGAGATTGCTAAAAAAGAACGGTTTTGGAATGAATCCCGTAATACTGCCCGCTGTTTGGGCTTTGTGTTCGCTTTGGTTTATTTGGTCTGTGCTGAGCAGGAAAATGGGCAGGTTCGGTTTTTGCGTGCGGAAATGCTTTGCCAGTTCAAGGCCGTTTCCGTTGTCAAAAGCAGCACTCAGCAGAACCAAATCCGTATCTGTGCCGTCACTGCCGAAAAAGGCTTTGGCTTCCTGTGCATTTTGGGCAAAATGCAGGGTTATGCCATGGCCTGACAGGCTTTCGCGGACTGCGTTTTCCGTGTCGCGGTCATTTTCCGCAATAAGAACGCTATTAATATTGTACTGTTTGAGGCAGGAAAGTTCTTCTCCCTTTTTTTCTATGGGAAATTCAAGTGTCAGGGTAAATGTGGAGCCGTTATTGAGTTCGCTTTCAATTTTAATGGTGCCTCCCATTAATTCCGTAAGGTTTTTGACAATTGCCATGCCAAGGCCCGTGCCTTGGATTTTGTCGGTTCTGCTGTCTATTTCACGGGCAAACGGTTCAAAGATTTTTCTCTGAAATTCTTTGCTCATGCCGAGTCCGTCATCTTTGACGGTAAACTGCAGTTTGCAGGTTTGTGTGCCGGCCATGGGAAGTTCTCGCACGAAAAAAGAAATATTGCCGTTTTTCGGCGTATATTTTACGGCATTGGACAGCAAATTCAATAAAATTTGGTTCAGCCGCAGTTTGTCGCCGATAATGTTTTCATGAATAATGTTTTCAGTGCGTATGGTAAAATTCTGTTCTTTTTCCTCTGTCAGGGGGCGTATGAAAATATTGATTTCATCAATGAGCTTGGCAAGGGAAAATCCGTTTGCCTGCAGGCTGACATTGCCGCTTTCTATTTTGCTCATATCCAAAACATCATTGATAAGGGCAATGAGATGCTGGCAGGAAGTTTGGATTTTTTGGGTATAGGCAAGGACTTTTTCTTTTTTGTCATAATCCATTTCAAGCAGGGTGCAGAAGCCTGTGATGGCATTCATGGGTGTTCTGATATCGTGGCTCATGGTGCTTAAAAATGAATTTTTGGCAGTGTTTGCCTGATCAGCGTTTTTGTATGCCTGAAAGGTGATTTCTTTTGCCCGCTGTTCATTGGCGAGGCTTTCCTTGATAATAGTGATGGAAAGGCTGAATTTGGCCATATAGTAGGAGGTAAACAGCGAAATAAAGAAAATGACCGTAAGACGGCTGATGACGGTTTTCATGTCAATCCAGCCTGTTATGGGGTAAAGGCTGAACTGCAGGTTTTGGTTATACAGCTGTACGGTCTGTTCCAGTTTGTCTTTGGCGGATTTTGGCGCCGTACTTAAAAGTTTTACGGTTTTGTCTTCAGCCCTGCACGCAAAAGAATAATAATAGCCCTGTTTGATAAGATTGTTTAAATAGGTATGGTATAAGAATCTGGGCAGGAACAGTTCTATTTTTGCAAAGCCCCATGCTTTGCCGCTGCTGTAGTAAATGGGGTTTCTGAGTACAAGGATGGGCATTTTGTTGTTGGAAATTTTAAAATCGGCAAAAATTTTGTGAATATCTTCGGGATGATATTTTGTTTGACTTAAAAAGTTAAGAAATTTTTCATCTGCAGGGCTTTGGGTGTTGTCGTTTTCGGGATAGGAGTAGGTTATGCCGTTATAGCCGACAAGCTGTATGCGCTGGTTGACTTGTTTTTTGCGGAGCAGTCTGGCGGTCAGGATAAACTGCTGTTTATAGTCTTTGCCCAAGGAAACATCCATGGCATTTAAAATGGCATCTTTTTTGTCAAGAAGAATTTCTTCAAAAATAATCAGTTTTTCTCCTTCGTAACGGAGTGCCTGCTGTACTCTGAAAGCGATGTTGGCAGCAATAATTTGGGTTTGGTCTTTCAGCGCCGCACGTCTGAAGAAAACAAAAACGCTGAAAATTGTGCATAAAATGAGAAAGCATACACAAAAGCGGAGAAAAAATTTTTTGAGAAAAATTTTTCTTTTACTGTCCATATTATTGGGTCTTCTTTTCTGTAATAAAATTCACAATCAGTGTATGCTTATAGCAAAGGTGTGTCAAGAGGCATTCCTAATTTTGCGGAAAATAAGAAAAAAATAGAATGTCAGCGGAAAAAACGGAACGTTTTTTTGATGTCTGTGCAAAAAAAAGCCCTTCGGAAAGGGCTTTGCGTTTGGCGCGTTCAGGCTGTCAGAATTTGGGCTGGAGCATGTTTTCAGGCTTTAAAATTTCTTCAATCTGTTCCTTGGTCAGAAGATTGCGTTCCAAAACAACGTCAAAGACGGAGCGGTTGTTCTGCAGGGCTTCTTTGGCAATGGAGGCAGAGGCTTCATACCCCAGATACGGATTTAATGCCGTGACTATGCCTATGGAACGGTAAACAAGTTCCGCACAGCGTTCTTTGTTTGCGGTGATGCCGTTTATGCAGTAATCCACCAGACTGCGGCAGCCTGCGCCGAGGCGTTTGACTCCGGAAAACAGGGAATAGGCGATGACGGGTTCCATGACGTTGAGTTCCAGCTGGCCTGCTTCCGCCGCAAGGGTAATGGTGATGTCCTTGCCGATGATGTCAAAGCAGATTTGGTTCATGACTTCGGGCATGACGGGGTTTATTTTTCCGGGCATAATGGAAGAGCCCGGCTGACGTGCAGGCAGGTTTATTTCATTAAAGCCGCAGCGGGGCCCTGAAGAAAGCAGACGCAGGTCGTTGCAGATTTTGGAGATTTTTGTGGCGCAGCGTTTCAGTACGCCCGAAAGCTGAACATAGGCGCCCGTGTCGGAAGTTGCTTCCACCATATTGCCCGCGGGAATGAGCGGTATGCCTGTCAGGTCACGGAGTCTGTTGGTCACAAGCTTGGCATAGCCCTTGGGGCTGTTTATGCCCGTACCTATGGCCGTTGCCCCCATATTGATTTCCGCAATAAGGTTTCTGGCTTCGCCTATGCGCTGCATGTCTTCGTAAATGGTATCGGCATAAGCGGAAAATTCCATGCCGAGGGTCATGGGCACGGCGTCCTGCAGCTGGGTGCGGCCCATTTTGATAATATCTTTGAATTCTTCTGCCTTGCGCATAAAGCTTTTGCGCAGGTAGTCCAGATCATAGATAAAGTCCGTCAGGGTTTTGTACAGGGCTATGCGCAGGGCCGTGGGGTAGGCGTCGTTGGTGGATTGGGAGCGGTTGACGTCATTGTTCGGGTGGCAGAATTCGTATTGGCCTTTTTCGTGTCCCATAAGTTCCAGCGCCCTGTTGGCAATGACTTCGTTGGCGTTCATGTTGCAGGATGTTCCTGCACCGCCTTGGAAAACGTCCAAGGGAAACTGGTCGTCAAATTTTCCCATTAAAACTTCATCGCAGGCGCGGCAGATGGCTTCGCATTTTTCTTTGTCCAGCACGCCCAGTTCAAAGTTGGCAAGGGCCGCCGCTTTTTTGACAAAGGCAAGGCCTTGGATGAAGTTGGGCATGGCTGAAATGGGTATTTCGGAAATTTTAAAATTTTCCAAAGCCCTGTATGTCTGTATGCCGTAGTAAATATGGGCGGGTATTTCCAATTCGCCCAAAAAATCATGTTCAATGCGGGTATTTTTCATGTTTTCCTCACTTTTTGGGTAAATTGCGGCGAAAATACCGCACGCTGTCAAGCCGTTCGGTGCTGAAACGGTTTTCGCCCAACGGTTTTATCCGCAGACGCGGCCGGGGTGCGCCATGTTTTTTCGGGTCATTCCTTGCCGTAGGAACTGACCAAAAATACTGAGCCGAGCAGGGCTGCGCAGGCAATCCCGTGATATACGGTAAGGGATTCGCCTAGATAGGCGTTGCCGAGCACAAGGGCTATGACGGGGTTTACATATTCGTAGGAAAGGGCAACGGCAGGCCGCACATGGTACAGCAGCCACAAATAAGACGTATAGCCCACAATGGAGGGCATAAGCACGAGATATGCCAAAATAAGGACACCGTTAAAATCCATGAGTCCCACATCCCAGCGTTCGCCTATGGCGTAGCCGAAGAGTATGCTTTCCAGCCCGCCGAGAAAAAGGATAAGCCCTGTGGACTGAAAAATATACAGACTGTTGCTCATGCAGCAGATTTTGGAAAAATGGCCGGAATAAACCCAAGCCAGCACAGCCAAAAGGCTGAGGGAAAGGCCCACAATAGACACTTCACCGCTGAAAAGGGTATTGACATTAATGGAGCCAATGGCGGTAAGGCCTATGGCAAGGCCGAGAACATGCTTGAATTTCGGCCGTTTTCCTCCCCAAAGCAGCCATTCGCCGAGAACCATGAAAAGGGGAATGGTTCCGCACAAAAGCGCAGCCATGCCCGAGGGGATAGTTTCCTGACCCTTGGTCAGAAAGGCGGAACTGATCATTACCTGAAACACGGCCAGAAAACCGGCGTTTTTTAAATCCGAAAGGCTGATTTTGAAATAACCTTGGGTCAGCACGCCGAGGCCGAAAAGCAGTATGCCGGAAATGGTTGCCCTTATTCCTCCGAGAAGAACGCCCGGAATGTAATTTAGGCCGAGCCTTGTGAAAAAGAAAGACGTTCCCCAAGAAACGTAAAGCATGAACAGGCAAAAGATAATGAAAACAAGCCCTTTTTTTTGCTTTTTCGGTATGCTGAAATCTATCATAAAATTACCCTGAATGTATAGATTTGCCATACCTTAGCCTCTATCAAAAATCAGGTGAAAGTCAATAGCCCGCATGAAAAAAGGGAAAGTTTTTGCTTTCCCTTTTTCTTCTGCGCCGTTTGCCGGCACGTATTAATTTTGGAGCTGCACAATGAGCGAATTGATGATATGGGTTTGTTTTACCATGTCATTTATGGCTATTTTGGCTTCGTGCATGTTGTTGGCATTTTCCTTGGCTATAAGGTTAATGCTTTCCATGGATTTGGTAATTTCTTCGCTGGTTGCGGACTGTTCTTCGGAAGCGGTTGCAATGGCGCGGATTTGGTCGGCCGTTTCGTCGGAAAGATGGGTGATTTCGCTGAGGGCAATACCCGTATTGTTTACCATATCGGTGATTTTTTCGATTTTCTGCACTGTGTCGATGACCATTTGGGTATTGGTCTGCGTGGATTTTTGAATGGCGGTGATGGCATTGGCAACGTCCGTTGTGCTTGCCATGGTTTTTTCCGCAAGGTTTCTTACTTCGTCGGCAACAACGGCAAATCCCCGTCCTGCCTCGCCTGCGCGGGCTGCCTCAATGGCTGCGTTGAGGGCAAGCAGGTTGGTTTGGTCCGCAATGTCGGAAATGACGTTCATAATTTCGTTAATGGCTTGGGCATGTTTGGAAAGTTCCACCATTTCCGTCTGCAGGATTTCGGATTCTCCTTTTACTTCCTGCATGGCGTCAATGCATTCCTGCATGGATTTTGCCCCGTTGTTTGCCTGCTGTTTCATGCCGTTGGCTTCTTCGGCGGTGCTTGCGGCATTCTTGGCAATTTCAAGCACGGTGGCGTTCATTTCTTCAAGGGCCGTGGCAGTGGAGGCCACTTGGTCAGCCTGATTTTCCGCTCCCTGACCTGAAAGATCAATTTGGGCAGAAAGCTGTTCCATGGCGGAAGATGCGATATTGGCGACTTCTTCCAGCTGTTTGGCTGTTTGCTGCATGCTGTTGTGGGCTTCGGCGATGCGTTTGCTCTGTTCCGTTTTGGTGAGCACCATTTCCGTTATGCTTTTGTAAACGCCCGTATAGGTTTTGTTTTCGTCCACTACAAAGGTATCGTTGGTTACGTCATGGGCGATTTGGGCAAGTTCGCTGGGGTCGGCGCCAAGCTGCTTCATGACGTTTCTGCCGATGAAAAGAGAAAGCAGAATGGAAATGAGTACTGCAAGGCAGGAGCAGACAGCGATTTGGGTAAGAACGGAATCTTTCAGTTCATTAAAAATGCTGCGGGCATTTTCAGACAGGCCGAGGCTTGTTTCCAGCAGTTTGGCAACAATCATGTTTCCGCTGGTAAGGCTTTTTTGCATAAGGTCGTTGGCCGTGAGCACGGGAAGACCTTCCGTAAAATAGCTTTTTACAAGCGCGATGATTTCTTCAAGTTTCGGATTGTAGGTTTGAACGGAATTTACAAAAGCAATGGCTTCATCCAAAGAGTTTTTGGCAATAGTGTAGTTTTCCGGGGTTTTTGCGTTGATATAATTGGCAATATTGAGGCGGGCAAGTATGAAGTAGTTTTTGATATTGGCAACGGTGGCGGCGGTGTCCGTGTCGTTTTCGGCAAGGGATTCGTTGCGCAGGCTGACCATGAGATTATTGGCTTTTGTGCCGATTACGGTAAGTTCTTTGTCTGCTTTTACCACAATGGCAAAGGCATTGTTTAAATCCTGATACACTTTTTGGAAGTCACCCAAAAGGATTTTTATTTGGTTTATGAGCTCTGTGCCGCGTTCGGAAGTGGTGAGCTGCTTAATGTGTTCGTATTCGGAATGGACTCCCTGAAGCAGCTGTCCTATTTGCTGCAGACGTTCGGGATTGGTTGTGGCCACGGCTTCCAGCCCTGTGGCGCGGATGTCCGCAATGTCGGTAATCATGTTTTCCGTTTTCAGAATATATTGCTGCTGGCGGTTTAAATTGTTTATCGCATTCCAAGCAAGAAAAGCGATAACAATAAGCAGCAGGGTGACTGTGGAAAAAGAAAGAAAGAGTTTGTTGATCAGTTTCATAGTCTTGCCTCAATGAAAATTTATAAAAGCTTTATCGTTATACTAGGGAAAAACTTAATGGTATTCAATAGTTTTTAATGAATTTTTTTTAATGATTTCGCTGTGGTTCCGAAAAGTTTTTATGCATGGAAAAGACCGGAAACGGGCTTTGGGATGTTTTGAGGCTATAAAAAAAGCCCTTCCCGAAGGAAAGGCTTTTTGCCGGAAAAAGGCATTGTTGATTTTATGCCTGCAATTGTTCGATAAGCTGGCTTAATACATGGGTTTGGTTCACCACTTCATTGACTGCATGGCGGGCTTCCTGCATGTTGTTGGCATTTTCTTTGGCAATGTTGTTAATGGTGTCCACGGCTTGGGTGATTTCTTCGCTTGTTGCGGACTGTTCTTCGGAAGCGGTTGCAATGGCGCGGATTTGGTCGGCAGTAGTGTCCGCAAGCTGAACAATGCCCATAAGCGCATCGCCTGCATGGTTGACCATTTCCGTAACTCTTTCGATTTTTTCAACGGCACCCATAACAAGGCGGGTATTGTCCGCAGTGGATTTTTGAATGGCGGAAATGGCATTGCCTACGTCCGTTGTGCTTGTCATGGTTTTTTCGGCAAGGTTTCTTACTTCGTCGGCAACAACGGCAAAGCCGCGGCCTGCTTCGCCTGCGCGGGCTGCCTCAATGGCTGCGTTCAGGGCAAGGAGGTTGGTTTGGTCCGCAATGTCGGAAATAACGTTCATAATTTCGTTAATGGCTTGGGCATGGTCGGAAAGCACGCTCATTTCTGCCTGCAGTTTCAGGGATTCTTCGCGGACGTCCACCATGGCTTTTACGCATTCCTGCATGGATTCGGAGCCTGCCGTGGCTTCTGCGCGCACGCTGGAGGCGCTGTCTGAGGTTGTGCCTGCGTTTCTTGCGATTTCAAGCACGGTGGCGTTCATTTCTTCAAGGGCTGTGGCGGTTGTTGCTACGCGGTCAGCCTGATCCTGAGCGCCGTTTTCGGAAAGTTCGATTTGTGCGGAAAGCTGTTCGGAAGCGGAAGAAGCAATGGTTGCAACCTGTTCCAGTTCACGGGCAATTTTCTGCATGTTTTCGTGGGCATCGGCAATTTTTTGAGCTTGGAGCGTCTGTTCGGTGATGTCGCGCCAAATGGTAATGGTATCGGTTACATTGCCGTTTCTGTCAATAAGCGGCTGCGCAGTTGCGTCAATGTGCAGTTTGTTGCCTTTGTGGGTGACGTATTCCTGATGGTTTTTGCCTGTTTGCTTGCTGGTAATTGCGCGCAGGGTGCAGGTGTTTTTGTTTTCTTCGCGGTACATGAACTCGCCTGAAGTCTGGCCTATGCAGTCTTCCATTTTTCTCGGGTTTTCAAGCAGGTTCATCATTTCGCGGTTGGCGAATTTCAGTCTGTTGTCGGGGCCGTAAACGGCGCACGGAACAGGCAGGGAGGCAAGAATGTTTTGGGAGAACTGCAGGGCTTCTTTCATTTTGCCCACCATTTCGATAATATTATGGTAGACGCCTCTGCGGGGTTTGCCGTCGTCAACGTCGTAATCGCCTGCGCTTACACGGTCGGCAAGGGCGGAAAGATCGCTTGGGTCAGCGCCAAGCTGTTTCAGCACGTTTTTGGTAATGGCAAAGGTGAGAATAATGCCTACGATAATGGCTATGGCACTGACCAGAGTCAGCATAAAGACGACATTGTCCTTTGTTTCGGCAAAAGACTGACGGGCTGCGGCAGAAAGCTGGGCGCCGATGCTCTGCAGGTTTAATACGGCTTTGTCACCTTCGATGACGCATTTTTGCAGTTCAATTTTGCAGATAAAAATACGTTCTGCCTGTTCGGTATATTTATTCAGGGCGCTGACCGTATCTCTGATTAAGGGGGAGCTTGTGTCAAGACGGGCAGTCAGGCTGTGCAGATTGTTCATAAGTTCTTTCGCGCGGGCAAGATCTTTTTCCGTTCCTGTGATCAGAAAGCGGGAAATATTTTGACGGACGCGGTGAAATGCGGAACGGACTTCCGCGTTAAGTACGTAATCGTCAACTATGCCCGTAGCATTAAATTGCTCCAAGTCCTGTTTGGCGATTTGTTCAAGGTCTTTGTTGACCTGTTGGGAGGCTTCGCCGATTTGGGCGTATATTCCCACATAGTCGGCAAACATTTGGGTCATTTTTTCCACAATGGGACCAAGGGTTTTTACGCTTTGTTCCGCTTCTTTGTAAATGGCATCAAAAGCAGGGCTGCTGTTGATTTGTTTTAAGCTGACAATATGCTCTTTGACGGTTTCGATATGCGTTCCGGCCTGTACCAGCATTTCGGGATTGGTCTGAACAACGGCGCTCAGGGCACTGGCTTTAACTTCAGCCACTTTTGTAATCATGTCCTCTGCTTCAGCAATAAAATCTTTTTGGTTGTTTAATTCGTTTGCTGTGCGCCATGCAAGGACAGAAACTATGATTAAAAAAACCAAGATTGTACTGAAGGAAATGGATAATTTGGTAGACAGTTTCATTCGTACTCCCTTTTTGTTTTTTGGATTTTATGTTCCGGTATGCGTTAATTATCGGCGTTTCGGATAATAGCTTTACGGTTATTTTTTGTCAAAGCAGCTTTTTTTGGGCAATATATAAAAAAAGGCTTTTCCTTGGAAAAGCCTTTTTGGGTTGTGAAAACTTCAAGATTAATGGGCCTGCAGCTGTTCTATGAGCTGGCTGAGAACATGGGTTTGGTTGACCACTTCGTTGACTGCCAGACGAGCCTGTTCCATGTTGTTTGCGTTTTCTTTTGCAATATTGTTGATGCTGTCCACGGACTGGGTGATTTCTTCGCTGGTTGCGGACTGTTCTTCGGAAGCGGTTGCAATGGCGCGCACTTGGTCTGCCGTGGCATCCGCAAGCTGAACAATGCCCATGAGCGCATCGCCTGCCTGACTTACCATGTCGGTAACTTTTTCGATTTTTTCCACAGCGCCGATTACAAGGCGGGTATTGTCCGCAGTGGATTTCTGAATTGCGGAAATGGCATTGCCTACGTCCGTTGTGCTTGTCATGGTTTTTTCCGCAAGGTTTCTTACTTCATCCGCAACAACGGCGAATCCGCGGCCTGCTTCGCCTGCGCGGGCTGCCTCAATGGCGGCGTTGAGGGCGAGGAGGTTGGTTTGGTCGGCAATGTCGGAAATAACGTTCATAATTTCGTTAATGGCCTGTGCATGTTCGGAAAGCACGCCCATTTCTGACTGGAGCTTCAGGGATTCTTCGCGGACGTCATGCATGGCTTTTACGCATTCCTGCATGGATTCTGAGCCTGCGGAAGCTTCGGCGCGCACGGTGGAGGCGCTGTCTGAGGTTGTGCCTGCGTTTCTTGCGATTTCAAGCACGGTGGCGTTCATTTCTTCAAGGGCCGTGGCGGTTGTTGCTACGCGGTCGGCCTGATCCTGAGCGCCGTGGCCGGAAAGTTCGATTTGTGCGGAAAGCTGTTCGGAAGCGGAAGAGGCAATGGTAGCAACCTGTTCCAGTTCACGGGCAATTTTCTGCATGTTTTCGTGGGCGTCGGCAATTTTTTTGGCTTGTACGGTTTGTTCCGTGACATCGCTCCATACGCTGATGACGTCGGTAAGGTGTCCGTGTCTGTCAATAAGGGGCTGGGCAATGGCGGAAACGTAGATATTGTTGTTTTTGTATGTTGAGAATTCAAGCTGGGTACGGCCCTGCTGCTTGCTGTTAATGGCTTTGAGGGTTGCGGTGGTGAAGTTTTCCTGACGGAACATGAACTGGCCTGATGTTTCGCCGATGCAGTCTTCCATTTTTTTCGGAATTTCCAAAAGGTTCATCATTTCACGGTTGGCATATTTCAGGCGGTTGTCGTCGCCGAATACGGCACAGGGCACGGGCAGGGCGGCAAGAATGTTCTGGGAGAACTGCAGGGCGTCCTTCATTTTTTCTACCATGACAATGATGTTGTTGAATACGCCGATATGTGCTTTGCCGTCATTAATTTCATAATCGCCCGCAGTGACCCGGTCGGCAAGGGCAGAAAGGTCTTTCGGGTCTGCGCCGAGCTGCTTCATGACGTTTCTGCTGAGGATAACGGTAAGGAATATGCCGAGAAGAACGGCGAAACCGGTTGCCATAATCAGCTGTTGGATAATGTTTTCCTTGGTTTCAACAAAAGTTTGGCGGGCGATATTGGATAATCCTGCACTTTCTTTAAGGATTTGATCGCCGATTTTGCCTGCATTTGCTACCAGAGTGCCCAATTTTTCTTTGTCGGTGAATAAGGGCATGCCTGATTCGATATAGGAAACCATGCCTTTGGCAATGGGAGCAAGCTTTGCGTCATTTGTGTATTTTTGGATGAGGTTTTGGGCTTCTTCAAGCTTCTGCAGCGCCACGTCCTTGGCGTCGGGATTGTTTGCCAGAAGGAAATTGGTCAGCGCCAGACGGACATTGGTAAAGGTATAGGCAAGTTCCGCAATATTCATATAAAGCCGGGCATCGCCTGTCAGTTCATAGGTTTCAACGGCTTCTTTTTTTACAGCTGCCATTTCATCCTGAACGGAATAGCCGATTTTGGTTATGGCAATGTCAACGTCACGCACATGCACAAACACTTTTCCTATTTCGTCCAAAAGGGGCACATAGTGTTTTATTTCGTCAGTAGCATTGGCAATGAATTGTTTGGAGGCTTCCAAACTTACTATTTGGTTGAGGTTGGCAAGTTCTTTCAGAGCATCCTGCATGTTCGCTTCCACTTGTTCAAGAAGCTTGTCATTGCTGGAGGCAATGGCGGTTGTTGCAGCGCCTCTTGCCCGCAGAATAAATGTAATCATGTCTTCGGTGTCTTCGATTACTTTTTTTTGCCTGTCCAAGTTATTGGCGGCATTCCATGAAAGCCCTGCAATCATCATGATGAGCAGAATGGTGCTTCCGAATGCCAGAAGCAATTTTGTTGTCAGTTTCATAGCTACATCCTTTTGTTGTGATCCATGCCAAATGCATGATTGGCTGTTACCTGTTTTTTCGGCAGTGAAATTGTTTTGTTTAGTGAACTTGTTAAAAAAATTTAACATTTCCGTGGAAAAAAAATCTTGTAGTCAGGACATTTTTAAGCTAATCTCATTGCCGAAGATAATGGCACTACTGCGTGTTCTGTTTACTTTTATCATTTCGCAGGGCAATAAACAAGTGTTTTTTGAATTTTTGCGGATAAATTTTTGTACGCCGCCGTGCCGTTCAGGGAGAGTTTATGCTTTTAATCGAAAAGGCAAAAGAAAACAAAGAAGTTCTTTTGCAGAAATGGGTAGACAAGTATTATGCCGCCTATCCGCTCGGCAGTACGGGCTTTATCCGCACAAGCACGGACAGGTTCAAAAATCCCATCGGCATTATTACCCAAACCAGTCTGAATGTGCTTTATGACGCAGTTCTCGGCGAGGATATCGAACTTGAAAACGTTCATGCCGCGCTTGATGATCTGGTCAGGCTGCGCGCCATTCAGGAAATGCCGCCTTCTCGGGCTGTGGGGCCAATGGCTCAGTTAAAGACATTATTTAAAACGGAAGTATTTGACGAACTCGTCAAAGAACATAAAGATTCAAAAGTTTTGGCTGAAATTTTTGAAGACTTTTTTACGGTAGAGGCTCGTATTGACAGCCTTTTGCTCCTTTCTTTGGATTTGTATGCCGCAGACAGGGAAAAAGTGTTTAATTTACGGGTTGAGGAAATACATCGCAGTCAATCTCAGGTTGTTCGCTGGGCTAAACTGCGGGAGGAAAAAATGTCAACTAACCACAACAACTCTGAGGAGTAATGGAATGGCTATTGCATTAGCAGCAATTTTAATCATTCTTGCCGTTGCTTGGGGTGGAGCTCTTGTGGGCTTGCAGTATGTGCTTGGCGTGATTCTGCCAATGGTTGCTCTGCTTGTTTTCATCATCGGCTTCATCATGCGTTTGGTGTACTGGGCAAAATCTCCGGTTCCCTTCGCTATTCCCACCACCGGCGGTCAAGAAAAATCTCTTGATTGGATCAAGCCTGCCCGCCTTGACACCCCCACCACCACCATGGGGCTCATCGGCCGTATGGCTTTGGAAATCTTTGCATTCAGATCACTGTTTAGAAATACGAAAGCCGTGCGCACCGACGACAACGGCACTCCCCGTATTACTTACTATTCTGCTAAATGGCTGTGGCTTTTTGCCTTGCTCTTCCATTACGGCATGCTTGTCATCGTTATCCGTCATGCCCGTTTCATGTTTGAGCCCGTTCCGTTTGTGATCAATGCAGTTGAAGCTCTGGACGGCCTTCTGCAGGTGGGCACCCCCCGTTTCTTCATGTCCAACGCCCTGATTCTTGCGGGCCTTGTGTTCCTTTTGCTTCGCCGCGTCTGCACCGAAAGACTGCGTTATCTTTCTTTGCCTGCCGACTACTTTGCCCTGTTCCTTCTGCTTGCCATTGTGCTTTCCGGCATGTGCATGCGCTATATCGGCAAGGTTGACATCGCCATGGTAAAGGTTGTGCTTATGGGTATTTTTACCTTTAATTTGCCTTCCATGGATCAGGTTGCGCAGATCGGACCCATTTTCTTTGTCCACGTAACCTTTGTCAGCGTGCTTTTGATTTATTTCCCCTTCTCCAAACTCATGCATATGGGCGGCATCTTCTTCTCTCCCACAAGAAACATGAAGTGCAATACCCGTGAAGTGCGCCACATCAACCCTTGGAACCCTCCCAAAAAATTCCATACCTATGCGGCGTATGAAGATGATTTCCGTGAACTTATGGTAGAAGCCGATCTTCCTGTCGACAAACCTCTTGAAGAAAAAGAAGACGAAGCAGAAGACGCTCAAAACGAAAAAGCACCAGCTTAAGGAGATAGAATATGGCAAAAATGCCTACCTCTGATCAGCTTTTGGCTCAAACGCCTACTAGCTTTCCCGACAAAGGCTGGATGGACATTAAAGCTGAATTCATTCCCGGTCGCTATCCTTATCCCGCAAAACCCGAAACCATGGAAAAAATGGGTTTTGTGAATGCTCACCCGTGGGCTCCTGAGGATGAAGATTGGAACCTCCCCGAAAATTGGGAAGAAATTTTGTATAACGGCCTCAAGGAACGTCTTGAAAAACACCGTTCCCTGAAAGTTTTCATGGACACCTGCGTTCGCTGCGGCGCCTGTGCGGATAAATGCCACTTCTTCCTCGGCACCAACGATCCAAAGAACATGCCTGTTCTGCGCGCCGAACTTCTGCGTTCCATTTACCGCAAAGACTTTACCCTTGCGGGCAAGCTCCTCGGCAAATACGCAGGCGCAAGAAGCGTAAACAAAGACGTTGTCAAAGAACTCTTTTCCTATGCTTACCAATGCACCGAATGCCGCCGCTGTTCCCTGTTCTGTCCTTACGGCATCGACACCGCGGAAATCACCGCCATTGTGCGTGAACTTCTCTACGATCTCGGTCTCGGCATCAACTGGGTAATGGAACCTGTCGCCAACTGCAACCGCACAGGCAACCACCTCGGCATTCAGCCCCATGCGTTCAAAGAAATCGTTGAATTCCTCTGCGACGACATTGAAACCGTAACGGGCATACGCATCAATCCTCCTTTCAACGAAAAAGGCCACGAAGTTCTCTTCATTACCCCTTCAGGCGACGTGTTTGCCGATCCGGGTATTTATACCTTCATGGGCTATCTTATGCTTTTCCATGAAATCGGCCTTGACTATACTTTGTCCACGTATGCTTCAGAAGGCGGCAACTTCGGTTCCTTCGTATCCTTTGACATGGCCAAAAAGCTCAATGCCAAAATGTATCACGAAGCCGAACGTCTCGGCGCAAAATGGATTCTGGGCGGCGAATGCGGCCACATGTGGCGTGTTATCAACCAATACATGGCAACTTACAACGGACCTACCCCGCCGAACATGGAAACCCCTGTTTCCCCCGTTACGGGCACTGTTTTTGAAAATGCAAAAGCAACCAAAATGGTGCACATTGTTGAGTTCACCGCCGACCTTATCAAACACGGCAAACTCAACCTCCGTCCCGAACGAAACGATCACCTTATTACCACTTGGCACGACTCCTGTAACCCGTCCCGTGCTATGGGCTGTTTTGAAGAACCCCGCACTATTCTTAAAGCAGTCTGCAACAACTTCTTTGAAATGCCTGAACATACTATCCGCGAAGAAACATTCTGCTGCGGTTCCGGTTCCGGCCTGAACTCCGAAGAAGTTATGGATCTGCGTATGCGCGGCGGTCTTCCGAGAGCCAATGCCGTCCGCTGGGTTGCCGATCATCACGACGTAAACCGCGTGGCCTGCATGTGCGCGCTTGACCGTGCTATTCTGCCTCCGCTTATGAACTACTGGGTTCCCGGCGTTGACGTATCAGGCCTGCATGAACTTGTTGCCAACGCTCTTGTGATGAAAGACGAAACTCAACCCCGTACCATGGACCTTCGTCAAGAAGATCTGGAATATCCCGATCCCGAGCCGGAAGAAGAAGGTGGTGAAGAACAAGAAAATGGAGGAGAAGAATAATGTATAACTCCAAGTATGTTATTCCCGGAATTATTCTCTTCGTGGTGATTTTCACCAGCCCCTTCTGGCTGAATATCTTCACGCCAAAGTATAATTACCCTGAGCTTGCAAAGCCTGTGGGCCCAAACGGAGAAGCTGTTGAATGCGTTGAGCCCGTAAAATGGATGCGCGCCAACCACATGGATCTTCTTATCAGCTGGCGTGACGCCGCGCTGCGTGACGAGAAACGCGTGTATGTTTCAAGCACCGGCAAAGAATGGGAAACCAGCCTGCAGAAAACCTGCTTTGCCTGCCACTCTGATTATGACAATTTCTGCCTGAAATGCCACGACCAGAACGCCGTTGAGCCGTATTGCTGGGATTGTCACATAGTACCACAGGGGAATAAATAATGAATGCTAACAGACGTTACTTTTTAAAAGTTGCCGGTCTGTCAACGTTTGCCCTCACCGCTGGTGTCGGCGCAAGCTTGGCTAAAGCCGCTGCTGTAAATGAAAAAGTCGGTGAAGGCTCTTACAAGGTGTCTGAAAAAGCCGTGCACGGCAAACGCTTTGCCATGGTTATCGATACCCGCAAGTTCCAAACCGAAGAAGACATGCTTCCCGTTATCGAAGCCTGCCATAAATTCCACAATGTTCCGAAAATCGACGGTCCGAAGGAAATCAAATGGATTTGGCATGATAAATTCCATCATGCCTTTGTGGACGACACTTCTCCGCTCATTCCCGATGAAGTGAAAAACCGTCCCTACTTCCTGCTCTGCAACCACTGCTCCAATCCGAGCTGTGTGCGCGTGTGCCCCACCAAGGCAACATATCTGACTTCTCAGAATCTTGTTGCCATTGACTATCACCGCTGTGTGGGCTGCCGTTTCTGCATGGCTGCCTGCCCTTACGGTTCCCGTTCCTTCAACTTCACCGACCCCCGTCAGTACATCAAACCGGAGGATCTGAACTATCAGTATCCTTCCCGTATGCGCGGCGTTGTTGAAAAATGCACCTTCTGTGCAGAACGTCTGGAAAATGGTCAAATGCCTCTTTGCGTGGAAGCATCCAACGGAGCAATTTTGTTCGGCGACTTGAACGACCCCGAGTCCGAAGTCCGCAAGGCTCTTGCTGAAAACTTTACTATCCGCCGTAAGCCTGCCCTTGGTACAGATCCCGGCGTATACTATATTATTTAGGAGGCATCCATGCTTGAGAAAGTATTTAAAGGTTCACCTAAATATTATTTGTGGCTTGGCTTCCTGCTTACCATAATCGGCATTGCGGCATGCGTTTACGTATACCAGCTCATGTACGGCCTCGGAATTACCGGCCTTACCCGTGACAGCTCATGGGGATTCTATATTGCCCAGTTTACCTATCTTGTAGGTGTTGCCGCTTCTGCTGTTATGCTCGTGCTGCCCGCTTACTTCCACCATTATGTAAAATTCAAGCGCGTTATCATTTTCGGTGAATTTTTGGCAATCGGCGCTGTTATCATGTGCATGCTCTTCATCGTTGTCGATATGGGCCAGCCCCAGCGCGTGCTGAACGTTATCCTGCACCCCACTCCGGGTTCAGTTCTTTTCTGGGACGCAACCGTTCTGAGCGGCTACCTCATTCTCAACGCCGTTATCGGCTGGACAACCTTGGAAGCGGAAAAAGTGGGCATGGCTCCTCCGAAATGGATCAAATACCTTGTGTATCTTTCCATTATCTGGGCTTTCTCCATTCACACCGTTACCGCTTTCCTTTATGCAGGTCTTCCCGGCCGCCACTTCTGGCTTACCGCCATTTTGGCAGCCCGCTTCCTTTCTTCCGCATTCTGCTCAGGTCCCGCCATTCTGCTCCTGCTCATTATGCTGCTTAAGAAAGTTGCTGGCTTTGACTGCGGTAAATCCGTCATTAAAACCCTTACCCTTATTATCACCTATGCAATGTGCCTGAACGTGTTCTTCTTCTGCCTCGAACTCTTTACGGCATTTTACAGCGGTATCCCCAGCCATCAGCATCCCATTCAATACCTCTTCGGTTTCGGTCATGCTGAAGGTGCATGGATCGGTCCTTGGATGTGGGTTGCAGCAGTTCTTGCTTTGGTTTCCATTGTTCTTCTCGTAGTTCCGAGCTTCAGAGAAAACATGAACCTTCTGCCTTGGACTCTCATTCTGCTTGTTATCGCAACGTGGATTGACAAGGGTCTCGGTCTCCTTATCGGCGGTTTCAACCCCACTCCGTTCGAATTCTTTACCGTTTACACTCCGACCTTTGCGGAAGTAACCATTTCCGTGGGTATTTTCGCTGTCGGCGCCTTGGTTGTTTCCATTCTTTGGAAAATCGCCCTTGAGGTAAAGAAAGAAAACCGTTCCTTTGATTTGCCTGCAGGCGAATAAGCGATATGTTGAAAAGAGGCTCTTTCGGGAGCCTCTTTTTTTGTTGACAAGTATGCGAATATATGTAATTTTCCTTGCAAGCAAAATTTAGGAGGAAATATGGCAAAGGAAGAAGCCATTGAAATCTACGGCGTTGTTGAAGAAGCTCTCCCAAACGCAATGTTCAGAGTACAGCTGGAAAACGGCCATGAAATTTTGGCGCACATTTCCGGCAAAATGCGTAAATTTTATATCCGTATCCTCCCGGGCGACAAGGTAAAAGTTGAATTGTCTCCTTATGACCTCACTCGTGGAAGAATTACTTACCGTGATAAATAATCCAAGGCTCGCAGGAGCCTTTTTTTGTGTATGCAGTATCGTTACCGTGAACCCAAAAAACTTCCTCCCGCGCAAAAAAGCGCTTCCCTGTATTTAATTCTTGCACCCAAGGATATGGCAGTGTTCCGTTTTCTTCTGGAGGCTTATGACAATGTTGCAATGTTTACGGTGCTTGACCCGAAAGCAACATTGCTGAAACTGATTTTTTCCCCCCATGACAAAGACTGTGTTCTGCAAATTCTTGAATCCATGCGCTCAAAGATAGTTTTTTCCGTGCAGGATCAGATTTGAGCGCAGTGTGTTTTGTTCAGGCCTGACATATATGACATCCCGATAACCGAATGCGGTTTGCGGGATTTTTTTTATTTTGCCGAACTAAATTTTCATCGGATTTATTGTTTATGTATGCATTACTCACAATAATCTACAAAAATGGTAAAATCAGCTCAGGGCTGAAAATCAATTGAAAACCGAATAATTGTCTTTTTGCCGAATGCCCCGTTTTGTTTTTGTCAGCGGTGTTTATAAAAAAAATACTGTAATAACGGTACGTTTGTTTTCAAAAGTGTCAATTCTTATTCTGCTGTTTTCACTAAGCTGCAGCGGCTGGCTGCGGTAAAATTTTGGCTGTCCGTTTTTTTTTGTCTTGCTTGCGGGACAAATTGCACGAACTGTTGACAGTAATTTTTTTTTTGGAAATACTGTCGCTGTTAAAGCGTATGCTTTATTTGGCAGAGGTGGTTTTAGAAAATTAATTGGTAGTTGTTTGAGAGGAATTATTTATGGCATGGACGCAAGTTTATGATCCTGTTGTCAGCGAAGTGGTTTCAGCATGCATAGCCGCCATTCCGCTTGTGGTGCTGCTGTATATGCTTGCCGTAAAACGTGCAAAAGGGCATGTAGCCGCATTGTGCGGTCTCGGTGCCGCTTTTGTTATTGCTGTTGCTGTATGGCGCATGCCCGTTGTAACGGCAATAAGTTCCGTGGGGCTTGGGGTTGCAAACGGGCTTTTCCCGATTATCTGGATTGTTATCACCGCTGTTTGGGTTTATAATATGACAGTGGAGTCAGGAGAATTTGAAATTATTAAAGATTCTCTGGCCCGAGTTACGCCCGACAGACGTTTGCAGACTATTTTCATTGCCTTTGCTTTCGGTTCATTCCTTGAAGGTACTGCAGGTTTCGGTACGCCCGTGGCGATTACGGCGGCCATGCTTGCGGGGCTCGGCTTCAATCCGCTTTACGGTGCAAGCCTTTGCCTTATCGCCAATACCGCACCCGTTGCTTTCGGCGCAATCGGCGCTCCCGTGCTGACTGCTGCTTCCGTATCAGGAATGGATCCCAACCTTATCAGCCAAGTGGCTGCCCGTCAGCTGCCGATTTTGGCAATTGTCATTCCGTTCTGGCTCAGCGTTGTAATGTGCGGTTTCCGCAGATCCTTGGAAATTTTGCCTGCCATTATTGTTGCTGGAATCTGCTTTGCAGGTGCGCTGTTTGTATTTGCAAATTTCCACGGACCGACCCTGCCTGACGTTATGGCTGCCATTGCCACTATCGCAGGTCTGCTTATTTTGCTCCGTTTCTGGAAGCCAAGCCGTATTTTCCGCTTTGAAGGCGACCCTGAAATCGAAGAAAGCGAAAACAAGTACTCAGGCAAGGTTATTCTCCGCGCTTGGGGACCCTATCTTATTCTTGCGGTTATGGTCTTTTTCTGGGGGCTTCCGCAGTTCAAAGCAGTGCTCAACGGAATTTCCGCCCCGACGTTCTCATGGCCGCTCCTTGACGGCATGGTGAACCGCACAGTGCCCATTGTTCCAGAAGAAACTGTATATGCCGCGAAATTTGTGTTCGGCTGGGTTTCTGCGGGCGGTACAGCTATTTTGATCGGCGGTTTTCTTTCTGTTCCGCTCATGCCGGGTTATTCCTATGCTAAAGCGGTAAAGTGTTTCTTTACCACTCTTCATCAGCTGCGTTTCCCCATTTTGACCATTGCCAGCGTTCTCGGTCTTGCATTTTTGATGAACTATGCGGGCATGAGCTCCACTCTCGGTCTTGCATTCACCAAGACAGGCGTAATGTTCGCGTTTTTTGCTCCGCTTATCGGCTGGCTCGGCGTATTTCTTACCGGCTCCGATACGTCTTCCAATGCGCTTTTCTGCAGCATGCAGCATACAACCGCTGCTGCGGTAGGCATTCCGCCTGAACTTGCGGTTGCTTCCAACGCAGTCGGCGGCGTAACAGGCAAGATGATTTCTCCGCAGTCCATTTCTGTTGCAACATCTGCAACCAACATGGTCGGACAGGAAGGCAACCTCTTCCGCATGGCCATAGGTCACAGTATTGCGCTGACCTTGTTCCTGTGCGTTTTGGTCTACCTGCAGTCAACGGTCTTGAGCTGGATGCTTCCATAAAAGACTGTCAGATTTTTTGATAAAAATTAATGAAATAACATTTCAAAAGGATTGGAAATTTAATTTTCAATCCTTTTGTTTTTGGAAATTTTTAAAAAAAGTGTTTGACAAGGGGAGTGAAATGGGGCATAAAGCACTTCGCGCTGACGGACGGAGCGATGCAAAAGCGGTTCGAAAGTGGGAGTATTGATATTTTGACAAAGAATTTTGAGCGTGATTTGAAGCCGAAGCTGCACGGGGTGCAGGACGGGGCGGAAAAGAAAGCTTGGAGGCAGTCGGAATAAAAATACGGATTTGAAAAAAAGTTGTTGACAAGAATTTGAAAAAGGTTCATAAAGAAATTTCC
>CALUWZ010000005.1 GCA_944324625.1 uncultured Mailhella sp.
TAGCTTTAAAGCATAAAAATGGCAAGAGCGCGGCGCAGGCCTTAAATTATTCGGAAAGGCTTTGTTCGCTGAGGCTGTTTTCCGTGAACGTCCTGTTTTGTCCGCCGCTGTTTTTTTGGGTTCTGCCGTTTTTCGGGGATTCGGGCTTTTCCAGAATCGGTGCGTAGCCCGCTTCAAAATCCGTGGCAAGGCTCGGCTCAAGGGCTTTTTGTTTCTGCGGCGTCAGATTTCTGTATATGGTGCTGTCGTAGCCTATGCTGTACAGTTTCAGATCGCGGATGACAATGGGCTGTGCCTGCCAGTAAGAGCCTGTTCTGTCGGTAATCATCAGCAGGTATTCGCGGGCAAGGCGGATATTGTTTTTATTGACTTTGTCCTTGCTTTGTTTTTCCTCGAAACGGCAGTATACAAGCCAGTCCAATGTGTCGTTTCTGTCCCATTTCATGTCGCCGAGAAGGCTGACGGTCACCTGTTCCAGACCGTGCTGCGCGGTAAAGCCGTGGCTGTACATGACGGCATCCGTATATTCTTCCGCAAGGTTTGCAAAGGTCCAGTGCCTGCTGTCCTCGGAGCTCGGGTAACGGAAAGAGAGGGTCAGTTTGTTGTATAATTCCTCTGCCGTCACATGGCCCCATTCCTTGCTGAAAAGCTGTATCGGGCTGAAACTCGGCAGTTCTTCGGTAATAATGCCGTGCTTGGTGAAATCAGCCAGCAGCATGGGCTTTACGTTCTGATAAACGGTATTGTCATAAACCCGTATAATGCCGTTCATTTCTGCATTGGCCGTGCAGGAGCAGAGCAGAAAAAACGCCAAAAAAAGAAAATTTTTCATGGTACACCGCAATTTTTAAAAAATGGAATACTTATTGCAACTTACAGAATAAAAGGATATGTTCTGTCAAGAAATCAACAGTTCACCTATACTGTCATTTTGTCAAAATAGCAATAAAATAATGGGGCGTTTTATGGGAATTTTTACATTATTTCAACGGAATAACAAATTTCTTCCGGCATGCTTTCTTATTCTGCTTTGCCTTTGTTCCTGTTCCACAGTGACGGGAACGGCACGCTACGCCTCTGACAAAACAAAAGAATTTGTTTCTCCGCGCGGCGGCAGGGCGGATTTTGACCTGCAGAACGGGTTCCGCATATACAAGCAGGCAGGCATTTATACGGGCGAAATCGTCACCCGCGTGCACCCCAACAAAAATTTGGACAAAAGGCCCGCTGCTCTTTTTGTTCCCCTCGGACTTGTGCAGAACAGCCGAGACCATTACGCGGTTTCCCAAGGCGTTTCAAGGCTTGTTTATGAAAGTTTTTTGGCGGAATCCACATTTTCCGCTTTGGAATATGCCGACTACGGCGTACCGTACCATACGGAGCAAATGCTGCCCTATGCAAAGGAAAAAGGGGCGGATTTTCTGGTGGGCGGCCTTATCAACCAGTATTATGACGGCGGAGCGGCGGGCGATTCCCGTTTTGCCATGCAGCTTTTTGTCTATCACGTGGAAACGGGCAATCTGATTTGGTCCATACACCACAGCGGTGTTCTGCCCTATAAGCCTGACGGCGAATTTGCCTTTTTTACGGTGAAAAACCGCATGCCCGTCAATCCCATGTCAACGCTGATCAGTGCGGTGAGCGGCGAAATCGCCCTTCTTCTGCATTACTGGACGGACCCCGAAGCCATGAAGAAGCGGGAAATGCAGGAAGAACTGAAAAATTCCTACAGAGGGTATACCGCGCCCAATGCGTTTTAGGGTGTGTTTTTAAAGTGTTTTTCGGGGAAAATGATTTCCCCCTGCCCCTTCATTAAATCCCGCAGTCGGGAACGGCTGAAAAATGCCGTATATTTTGCAGGCATGCAGTTTGGTTCAAGCAAGGAATAAGGATTGTTATGATTGTCGGAATCGGGACGGATATTGTGATGATTGGGCGCATAGCCAAGAGTATTGAGCGTTTTGGCGGCAGTTTTTTGAAAAAAATCCTGACCGAAAAAGAATATGCCCAAATGCCCGTGAAAAATGCCAAACGGCAGGCGGAATGGACTGCCGCCCGTTTTGCCTGCAAGGAGGCTGCCGTAAAAGCCCTGGGCACGGGATTCAGCGAGGGCATAGCTGCCGATCAGATTGAAATCCTGCGGGATGAGGGCAAGGCCCCGCAGATGTTTCTGCTCGGCAAAGCCAAGGAAAAGGCCGACAGCCTCGGCGTGACGCACTGCCACGTGTCCTATGCCCATGAACGGGATACGGCAGTGGCCTTTGTGACCCTTGAAAAACGGGAAGGGCTTTTTTAAAAAAAAGCTTATGAAAATTTTTCGGGGCTTTGCCCCTGCCATTAAAAAATCACTTCCACCAATGTTACGGTAAACGCTGTAATGATTACGGCGCTAATGATGTTCAGGGCAAAGCCTGCCCGTATCATGGCGCCTATGGTCACCACTTCGGAACTGAAAACTATGGCGTTCGGCGGTGTTGCCACGGGCAGCATGAATGCGCAGCTTGCCGCAACGGCCGCTGGAATGGTGTACAGTTCCGGCGTAACGCCCTGAGCCATGGCAATGGCGCCCACAAGGGGCAGGAATGCGGCGGCGGTTGCCGTGTTTGATGTGATTTCCGTAAGGAAGAGAATAACCAGCACCACAATGCTGACAATGGCAACAAGGGGCAGATCGGCAAAAAGCTGCATTTGTCCTGCAAGCCACGTGGCAAGGCCCGAGCTTGAAATGGTGTCGGCAATGGACAGGCCGCCGCCGAAAAGGAGCAGTATGCCCCATGGAATGTGTTCAGCCTGTTCCCATGTCAGCAAAAATTCGCGGTGGGAGTAATCCGTTGGGATAATGAACATGAGCATGCTGAAGAAAATGGCAATGGTGGTATCGGACACAAAGGGCAGGAATTTGGCGAGCATGGGCTGGCAGATCCAGCAAAGGGCGGCGGAGCTGAACAGGAAGAGCACCCATTTTTCGTCTTTGCGCATGGAACCGAGTTTTTTCAGTTCGCCGTCAAGCACTTTTTCGGCATTTTCTTTGTCAATGGAAACTTTGAGTTTTCCCCTTGTCAGCCACCAGAAAGTCAGGACAAGCAAAAGCAGGGAAATGGGCACGCCGAAAAGCATCCATTGTCCGAATCCCACATGAATGTCGTAGTGTTCTTCAAGAAAGGCGCGCAGAAGGGCGTTCGGCGGCGTGCCTATGAGCGTGGCAAGACCGCCGATGCTGGCGGAATAGGCAATGCCCAAAAGGAGCGCAACCTGAAAATGGTCGCTTGCTTCGTCGTGTTCATTGCCCGTAAAGAGCGTTGCCACGGAAATGCCGATGGGCGTCATCATCACGGCTGTGGCGGTATTGCTCATCCACATGCTGATAAATGCCGTGGCTGCCATAAAGCCTGCTATTTGGCGTCTCGGGCTTATGCCGACATTTTTTAAAATGGTCAGGGCTATGCGTTTGTGCAGATTGCAGGTTTCCATGGCAATGCCCAAAATAAAGCCGCCGAGAAACAGAAAAATGGTCGGGTTTGCATAGGGCGCAGTGGCTTTGTTCAGGCTGGCCAGCCCAAGGGCGGGGATAAGCAGAATGGGCAGAAGCGAGGTGACGGGAATGGGCAGGGGTTCGGTGGCCCACCAAAGGGCAATGAGCGAACACATGCCGAAGCAGTGCCATGCGGACAGGGGAAGCGTGGGGCTTGGGGAAGGAAACAGCAGTGTGGCAAGAAAAATCAAAATGCCGCCCCAAAAACCGAGTGTTGCCTCAATGCGGCTGAAAACAATGAATTTTCCTGCATTTTTGATGCCGCTTTTAATGAACTCTACAACCATGCGTACCTCCTGAAAAAACAATCGGATAAAAAAATAGGCTTTTTACAAGGAAAGTTATATGCAAAGCGGACAACTAGGGGACTCATCTGCTTTGCCGCAGAACGCAAACCTTGTAAAAAGCCTTTCAGGGATCAGGGTAAATCCTCGGCAGTATGACTGCCACAAAAAAAAGAGCGTATGGCTATGGGTTGAAAGTAGAAAGTTCTTTTCTTTGTGTCAACCGAGGGGAAAAACTTTTTTGCGTTCTTTTTTTCTGTAAAATAATTTTATTTGTAATTATACAAAGTTATCGGAAACAAAAAACTTTGTGTTTTGCAACATATTGAAATATAACACAAAATAAAATGCCGTAAAACCGAAAAAAACAAAGCTCGGCTATTTTTGCGTATTAATGAATAAAAACAGCTGGTTGCGCATGTTTTTTCTGTGTCGGATTTTTTTATAACATAAAAGGCAAGTCATTTTCAATTCTTTTTTTTTTTTTTTCATACATTAAGCAGTAAAAAATGCATGTATTTGGACAGTTTATGCATGCATAAAAAAAAGAGCCCGAAGGCTCCTTTTTTAATGGTTCCGTATGCAGGGGATTTAATTGTTTTCGGCGTCAATGTCCGTAAAGCTGAAGGTCTGTACGTTGAAAAGTCCCTGCGGCGTGAGTTTTATGTCGGGAATGACGGGCAGGGCAAGAAAACTTAAGGTCATGAACGCGTCTGCCATGTCCCAGATTTGGAAATGGTTTTTGGCTGTGTCGTAAAGCCTGTCAAGGGCATTTGCCACATGTTCGGGACTGTCCGTGCTCATGATGCCGCCCACGGGCAGGGGAAGGGCTGCGATGATTTCGCCTTTGCAGACCATAACAATGCCGCCGCCCATTTTTTCCGCTTCCTGCAGGGCAAACAGAATGTCTTCGTCATTGTCGCCCGCTGCCACAAGGTTGTGGCTGTCGTGGGAAGTGCTGGTGGCAATGGCTCCGTTTTTCAGGCCGTATTCGGGATGCAGCAGGCCTATGCCCGTTTTGCCTGTTTTTTTGTGGCGTTCGACAACAGCAAGCTTGATAAAGCCCTTGTTCGCGGCAAAATCAAAATTGCCGTTTTCGTCGGTTTTAACATCCATGATTTCGCATTTTGTCAGCAAAGAATGGGGAAGAACACGGATGACGCGGGCTTTTCCGGAGGGAACAGGCAGGTTCAGGTTTTCGGGCAGAAGGGCCTGCATGCTGTCCAGTACGATATGGCTGAGCTGTTCCAGCTTCGGATTGTATTCTTTTTTTGTCTGTGCAAGGAATTTGCCGTCCTTTGCGGCAAGTTCGCCTTTGACGTAGACGGCATGGGGCCTGCATGCTTCCATGTCGTTTACCAGCATAAAGCTTGCCTCATAGCCGGGTGCAAGGGCTCCCTTGTGTTTTATGCCGTATGCTTTGGCAGTGTTTATGCTTGCCATGCGCACGGCGTCAATGGGGGCAATGCCGCGGCTTACGGCAAGGGCAACGTTGCTGCTGATATGGCCGCGCCGCAGAATGTCCGCGCACTGCTTGTCGTCCGTGCAGAAAAGGCATTGGGAAAGATTGCGGCTGTTAACCGCAGGAAGAAGGTTGACCACGTCGTGGGCGGCGGAACCTTCGCGCAGAAGTACGTACATGCCGCGGCGCATGCGGTCTTTTGCCTCTTCGGGCGTGGTGCATTCATGGTCGGTCTGCACGCCTGCAAGGCAGTATGTGTCAAGGGCTGCGCCTGCAAGCATGGGAGCGTGGCCGTCAATCATTTTGCCGGCATTTGCGGCAAGGGCCAGTTTGTCAAGCACGCCTTCGTCACCTGCAAGCACGCCGGGCACATTCATCATTTCGCCGAGGCCGCAGATGTTTTCGTCCTGCATGAGTTCGCTAAGGTCAAGGGCGCAAAGGCGTGCGCCGCTGTCTTCAAAGGGCAGGGCGGGCACGCAGGACGGCAGCATGAATTTTACGTCCAGAAGGCTTTGCTTTGCGCTTTCAATCATGTAGCGTATGCCGTCCATGCCTTTGACGTTGGCTATTTCGTGGGGGTCGGCGATGACTGTGCCCGTGCCGAAGGGAATGACCAGTTCGGCAAATTTTTCGGGACTGAGCATGGAAGATTCAATATGAACGTGGGCGTCCAGAAACAGGGGGAGGAGATAGGCGTTTTCGGCATCAACAACGGCATTGGCCGTCATGTTCGGATCAAAGCCCACAATATGTCCCTTATGCACGCACAGGGAACCTTGGAAAAATTCGCCGCCGAACACGTCGGCAATGCGGGCATTGTCAATTCTGAGGTCAGCTGCGGATTTATTTTTAAGATCCTGCAGAATGTTTTGAATTTTGCTGTACTTTGTCATAGAATACCTCTTAATCATACTGTACAGCATACCGGCGGAAAAGCAAAGGAAATTTTATGGCGGAAATTTTATGTTATGTTACGGCAAAAACCAAGGAAGAGGCCGAGGCAATTGCCGAATATCTTTTGGAAAAACGGCTCATTGCGGGCGCAAACCTTTTTCCCGTGGAAAGCCGTTACCGCTGGCAGGGCGAAATCTGCCGCGGAACGGAATACGGCATTTTCATGCAGAGCAGGCAGGAATGTTTTCCCGAAATCGAGAAAGCCGTAAAACAATTGCATAGTTACGAAATTCCCTGTATACTGTCTTTCGGCATAGCCGAAGGCAATGCGGATTTTTTGTCTTGGATACACATAAACACGCAAAACAAAAGAGGATGATATGAACATTCATGTAATGGGTTCTGTGGCTTTTGACAGAATCATGACCTATAAAGGAAATTTCGAGGATTTGCTTCTGCCCGACAAGCTGCATATGCTCAGCGTGGTTTTTCTTATTGACAGAATAGAAGAAAAGCGCGGCGGCACGGCGGGCAATGTGGCGTATAACCTTGCCATGCTTGAGGAACAGGCGCATATTTACTGTTCCGTGGGCCATGACTTCAGGGGCTCCTATGAAAAAGCCCTGCAGAACATGAAGGTCAATCTGGACGGCATACGCATTTTGGAAGAACAGCTTACGGCCTGCGCTTATATTACAGCCGACCAAAAAGGCAACCAGATCACGGGCTTCAGCCCTGCGGCCATGAACACGCCTGCCGACCCGAGTGCCTTCAGCCATATAAAAACAGGCGACATCGGCATTGTGTCTCCCGGCAATGCGGAAGATATGGGACGTTTTCCGCAGATTTTCAAGGAAAAGAACGTGCCCTATATTTATGACCCCGGCCAGCAGATTCCTGCGGTCAGCAGGGAATCCCACCTTGCAAGCATTGAGGGTGCGCAGGCCCTTATCGGCAACGACTATGAAATTGCCCTTATCTGCGAACGCACAGGCTGCACCAAGGCCGATCTTATGGACAAGGCAAAATATGTCATTACCACGCTTGGGGAAGGCGGCTGCCTTATTTCCCAAAAAGGCAGGGACGACATTCTTGTGCCTGCCCCGAAAATCAGCATGCTTGCGGAACCGACGGGTGCGGGCGACTCTTTGCGTGCGGGCATGCTCAAGGGCCTGACCAAGGGCTTTGATATGGAAACCTGCGTCAAGCTCGGCAGCATCTGCGCAGCCTACTGCGTGGAAAAATACGGCACGCAGGAGCATTATTACACGCTGGAAAGCTTTAGGGAGCGGTATAGGGAAAATTACGGCCCCTGCCCTTTATAAATTAATGTTAAAGCCCTTAAACGGGCTTTAATTTTTTTTTGATATATTAAATTTTTTTTTTGTTCCGATAAAGCAGGTAACATGCTTAACGTTTAACAGTACGGATAAAAATTTTCGGGAACAGAGCGTACCATGCTGGAAATCAAAAACATACTGGACAGCCAAGCCGCCATACAGGAAGAAATGCTGACTTCGCAGGGGGTCTGCGTCTGGATTGTGTGGGGTCAGACGGGACAGCCGCAGAATGCCGCAGACATTTTGCTGGAAGCTGGCGCGCTTAATATCGTTACGGTGCTGAATCAGTCCCTGTGGTTTTTCTTCAATGCGGAAGTTGCCGTCAACAGTCTGGCAAAGCTGGATTTGTGGGGCAAGCAGTTCAGCATAGGCATTACTGCCTATACGTTTCCGGGCAAGCTTTGCGTTGGGGTTGACCAAACCAAGATGGTGGATGTTCCGTCCGAATTTCGGCATTTAAAAACCGAAGTTGCCAATACCCGCTCCTATATTTATATTCACCCCAATTACGGTTCTTTGGCGGCGAGCATTCCCGGCATAAGCATTTATGAAATGAAGGGCCTTGACCAGCAGGGCGGCATAAACTGGAAAATGGTCACTGCGGAACGGCGTCTGCCTTTTTCCGTGGAACAGGGCTGGTATGCCTTTGTGCACCCCTTGGGAAATCCCATTGACAAACAGTTTCAGCGCGGCTGGCAGACTATTTTCCGTTATCTGGAAAGCTTTATCACCGAAAACAAGCTTAAATATTCCCTGCAGGACAATTTTCTCATTGTTCCCTTGGAAAACCTTTCCATTCTGCGTGCATGGATGAAGGCGGTTGTTTCCACCATCGAAATCATACGGGAACAGCATTCCGACGCCTACTGGCCGTGCCTGAACGCCGTTCTTGACAAGAACAACCTGAACTTTACGCCCGACCTGCCCTTTAAAGTCAATGTGGACTGGAACGAGCTTTGCCCCGACACGCCGTATTTAAGCTATAAAAACGCATTTATTCTGGGGGAAGATTTTCAAATCAAAGATCTTGTCTATTCCAGCGCCAAAACCAGCATAGATTCGTTTTGTACGGTTATTCTGAAAGACCAGAATACGGAAGTCAATCCCTTTACCGTGCTCCTGCCCGACACCCTCGTGCCCGGCAAAACCCCGTGTTTTTACTGCGGGGCGTCCAACCACAGCCCGCGCCAGTGTCCGAGCAAAAACGCCGAGCCCGTGGGGTCCCTGTATTTTGAAAAACTCAATGACATAAACCTTTCGGACATCAATGCGGCTTTTCGTGAAATTGACAATAAAATCAATAAAATCGGAACAAAAGCCTATGATGAGCTCATAGAGGAAAACAATACGGCGGGCAAGCTTCTCAAGGCGATTTTTGCCATAAATCACATTGTGCAGCTGCCCAATCTGTCCCGTATCTGGCGCATTACCAGCAGGGATATCGAGTCTGAGCCCGAAATGACCGCAGCCCAGCTTGCCGATCCGAATCAGATTCTGCTTCAGCGCTTTATCAAGTGTTCGCCGCAGGACATGCATGCCTTTGAGCGTGAGTGCGTGCAGCTTCTGCAGCAAAATCCCAAAAACTGGCACATACACTGCGTGCTCGGTTTTATTTTTATGGAAAAAGGCGATTTGGACAAAGCCATTCAGCTTTGGCGCGATGCGGACAAGCTCTGCACCATTACCCTGCATCAGGCATGGCTTAAATTTCTTATAGCCCGCGCCCGCGAAGTGCAGGGACATTATGCCGATGCAGTGGAAATTTATCAGCACGTCATGCGCCTTCTGCCCACGTGGACAGATCCGCAGTACCGCATTTTGGTCTGCAACATGAAGCGCGGCTTTACGGACCAAGTCTGCAGGCAGATTTTGGAAATTGTCAACAAATATCCGTTCTTTTTCCACAAAGTTATTCTTGATCCTGAGCTTATCCGCGGTCAGTCCCTGCTTATCGGTTCCCTGCAGCGTTTTTGGAAAGAGGCGTACAATAAGTTTTTTGTGGAAAGGGCGGCGCTTGAGGCTTTGAATGCAAAAATTCAGGAATGGTTTACCGAAGAAACAAACCCCATTCCCGAACAGACCAAGAACGTGCAGTATCTTCTGAAACTCGGCGAAATCAAAAACTATCTGCTTTTTTTGGACATTGCAAGGGAAAGGCCGGTTTTGGAAGCTGAAGTCACCCAAGCCATTGACAATGAAATTTCACGGATGAAGACAGCCTATGAAAAAAGTCTGTTCAAGCTGGAATTTATCCGTGATGAAATGAGCTGGTTCGCCCTGCAGAAAACCCTTACCCATTTTAATAACCTGTTCAACGACTGCGCCAAAATTCTGAACTGGGCATTCGGTTCGGATTTTACCGACCCTGCGGTATTCAGGCAGGCGCGGGAAAAGCTTGTTGTTTTGGAAGAACAGGTGGCGGAACTTGAGAAAAAGCTCAATGTCCTGCAAATGGTCAGGGATATCACTTTGTTTTTCCTTTTGACCATGCGCACGTTTATGAAACTGAGCATGATTCTGCTGCCTTTGGGGCTTGCCGCCATTTTTGCCAGCCTGTTCTTCGGGGGGCAGATGGGCCTCGGGCAAATGCAGGGAATTATAAAAAGCAATTTTTGGCCATTAATAAAAGTTGTCTTCAGTATTGCTCTTATGCTATCATTGGGGCTGGCATCCTTGAAAACAACAGTGGTTTTTGAGAAAAAACGCCGTGAAATGATAGAAAAAGCACGGGAAATGCGGGAGCAGAAGCAAAAGGCCAGAGTGGAAAAAGCCCGTCAGTTCAGGGCTTCCCTTGAAAGCGACCCCGTCCAGCGGGAACGCCGCAAGGCAGCGGGGCAGACCCCCTATCCCCGTGAACAGGCAGAAAGAGCAAATGGGTAACATGAGCTTTTTCAGGCAAAACGGGAGTAATGCATGAATAAGGAAATTGAACGCAAATTCCTGATAAAAAACAATGACTGGAGGGGCAGGGCAAAACCTGTTTTGTACCGTCAGGGCTATATAGCCAGAACAACGGACAGGACGGCCCGTATCCGTGTGGCAGGCAATGAGGGGTTCATTACCATTAAAGTAAAAGTGGGACCTATTTCCAGAAACGAATATGAATATCCCATTCCGCTTTCCGATGCCAATGAACTTTTAAATTCCCTTGACCCTGCCGAAATTATTGAAAAATACCGCTATACTTTTGAAGAGTGCGGCCATGTGTGGGAAATTGACGAATTTATCGGCGCAAACAAAGGGCTTGTTGTTGCCGAGGTGGAGCTTGCAAGCGAAGAGGAAGAGATTGACCTGCCGTCATGGGTTGGGGAGGAGGTAAGCAAGATTTCCAAATATTTCAATTCTTCCCTTGTGCAGAGCCCCTATTCTTCATGGAATAAGAATTCATAATTATTTAAAGGGGTGTTTTTCATAAAGGGGTATTTTCAGCCTGTTTTACTCTTTTTCGGCAGGAAACAGGCGTTTCCGCTTCCAAAGGGTGAAAACCGTAAATCAAAAGCCTTGCCTTTTTGCAGGTACGCGCATTGTTTACGGTGATTTTATTATAAAAAAAATTTAGGAACATACTTTAACATTCTTTATAAAATAAAAAAAATAAAATTTTCCCTAAAGTTTTGTTTTTGTTCTGCCGATAATATATTCGTATTATTTTATATAAAAGTAAACAAAGTAAAGGTCAGCGCCATGATAGAGTACTATCGCTTTTACGAAGTTGAATCCCTGATCAGTCAGGGGAAATTGAAAGAGGCGGCTGAAGAGCTGCGTTCCCTGCAAAAGCTGTATTTGGAACTTTCGCAGGAAAATTCCAAACTCAAAGTTCAGCTTCACGAACTGGAAGAAATTTTGAGCATTTCCCGCAATATTATTTTTGACGGGGATGCCTATTGGCTCATTTCGGGCGGAGAAAAACAGGGGCCGTTCTGTCCCAAGTGTTATCATGCCAACGGAGATTTAATCCGCATGCATGTGTACAAAAAGGATGAATTTAACCTTAAAACCAAATGGGTCTGCCCCCACTGCAGTTTTTCCGCAGAACCCGATGTGGATTTGGATACGGGCAAGGCTCCGTCACAGCGGGCAAAAATTATTCCTTTTATGCAGTAAGGCCGTTTTTGAAACGGCCTTTTTTATTCTTCAGCAAAAAAACGGATAATTTGGCGGAATAAAAATCTACGGATGCAAGATTGTTTTCTTTTGGCACAGTTGATGTGTCTGCAGAAAAAAACAAAGGAGGCACTGTTTCGGGGAATTTTGTTCTGTATGCCGAAAAGATTTTTCATGCAGAATTTTTTTGTCCGCAGAGTGCCGAAAAAATCCCCCTGTGCGCATATTGAAATTAATGTTCGTTTGCGCTACTGTAGCGTATTGAGAATGAGTTTTTATAAGCGATAAATAACAAGTAAATAAATAAGATAGGGAATTATATGGCTTTACGGGAAAAACTTGGTTTTGACAAAGAACCCTTGTATGTCATGGACGGCAACGCGTTTATTTTCCGCGGATTTTTTGCCAATCAGCGCATGGCGCGTTCCGATTCCTTTCCCACGGGGTCCATTCATATTGTGGGCAAAACCGTGTTTAAAATTCTGCGTGAGGAAAGACCGCAGTATTTTCTTTTTGTGCTGGACGGGCAGGGAAAGCATTTCCGCCATGAGCTTTTTGCCGAATACAAAGCCAACAGGCCGCAGGCTCCGGAAGAGCTTAAACTGCAGTTTGACCCCGTAAAAACCATGCTGCACCGTTTGGGCATACACGTGGAAGTGTCCGAAAATGCCGAGGCGGACGATTACATAGCTTCCCTTGCCAAAAAATATTCCGCGGAACGGCCCGTGGTTATTGTGGGCATGGATAAGGATCTGAAACAATGCCTTAATGAAAACGTGGTTATGTGGGACCCTGCTTCCAAAGATGAAAAAATTGTCACCGTGCAGTCTTTTCGGGAAGAAACAGGGCTTTTGCCGGCTCAGTGGCCCGACGTGCAGGCGCTTATCGGCGACAGCAGCGACAATATCCCCGGAGTCAAGGGCATAGGCGAAAAAACAGCCATAAAGCTATTTCAGGATTTTCCGAATCTTGAAAGCATAGAACAAAATTTCGACAGTCTGCCTCCTGCCGTAAAAAAGAAAATGGACGGCAATCTTAAGGCCATGTATCTGTACCGCAGGCTTACCACCCTGAATACGTCCTGCTGTGACCTCGCCCTCGGCGAAATGGCGGTGCGGCCTGCCCATGAGCGCGATGTTCTGGGCTTTTTCAGGGAATATGAACTCAATTCCCTTGCAAAGGATTTCGGCGAACTGGTGAAGAAAAAATGCATAGTCCTGCAGGAAGACAGCACGGCGCAGGGTTCTTTGCTCGGATCCCTGTTTGGTGCGGGGACGGACGGCGCGGACAGTCAAAAAAATGCTGAGGAAAACGGTGCGGCGTCAGAAAGCCAAAGCATGCCTAAAACGCCGCAGCCCAAAACCGTGAGCAGGGAAGAACTGCCCTCTGCCAAGCATAAATGCCTTGCGCTTATTCCCGAAACGGCACGGGAGGAAAAAGACGGGAAAAGTTCGGGGTTTTATTTTGCCCTGTGTCCCATGCCTGCGGCGCTGCAGCACATAAAAAACAGTGCCAAAAAGGAAAAAAACAAAAAGCCCCAGCAGGAGCAGTCCAGTTTAATTTCCCTGCTCGGCGGAAGCCTGACGGAAAAAGACATACAGGAAAAAGGCACAGGCGGTTCCGATATGTTTGCCCTGCCCTATGCCGAGCGCAGCGATTATTTTTATGGCGGCGACTTCAGGGATCTGCTTGGGCTCCTGACAGAGGCGGAACTTGTGATAGCCTGTGATGTCAAGGCGCTTTTCCATGAATTTCCGATACTGTGGGAACACTTCGGACAGAAGAATGTGTTCTTTGATCTTGCCCTGTCCGCATGGCTTCTTTCTTCCGACGAAAAAAATTATACATGGCTCAGCCTCGGCACGCGCCATGCCACGGAACACGGGCTTTCCATGGACAATCCCGCCACTGTGGCGCTTTCCCTGTTTGAGCATGACGTGCGCCAAATGGAAGGCAGAAACCTGCTTTCGCTTATGGCGGATATGGAAATGCCCTTGGTTTCCGTGCTTTTTTCCATGGAAAAGGCAGGCATACAGGTCAATGTGGGGGCTTTGTTTGAATTTTTGGAAGAAGTGCGTGACGAACTTGACAGCCTGACCAACAAAATTTACGAGGCCGCAGGCACTGCCTTCAATATCCGTTCCGGCAAACAGCTCAGCGATATTCTGTTCAAAAAGCTGGGGCTGGAAAAGGCAAAATCCACCAAGGGCGGACAGGCTTCCACCTCTCAGGAGGTTTTGGAAAAGCTTTCAGGCACCCACCCCGTGATTGAGGCTCTGCAGGAATACAGAAAACTCGAAAAACTGCGCTCTTCCTATCTTGAGCCTCTGCCCAAGCTGACAGGTGCGGACAGCAGAATACATACCACGTTTAATCAGACAGGCACGGGCACGGGCCGTCTTTCTTCCAGCAATCCCAATCTGCAGAATATTCCCGTCCGCGGCGAACTCGGCAGGCGCATGCGCCAGTGCTTTGTGGCGCGTGAGGGCTGTCTGCTGGTTTCTGCGGATTATTCGCAGGTGGAACTGCGCGTGCTTGCCCACTGTTCGGGAGACATGACCCTGCGCAATGCCTTTATGAACAATGAAGACATTCACGCCCGTACGGCTTCCCTGCTGTATGATACGGACATGGACGCCGTGACGCCCGACATGCGCCGTCATGCAAAAACCATAAACTTCGGGCTCTTGTACGGCATGGGGCCCCGCAAGCTTTCCCAAGATCTGAATATTTCCATGCAGGAGGCAAAGCGTTTTATGGAAGTGTACTTTGAACGCTTCCAAACCATTAAGGAATTTTATGAAAAAGTGGAAACCTTTGCCCGCGAACATGCCTATGTGGTGACCATTGCAGGCCGTCAGCGCTCATTGCCCGATATTATGTCAGGCAACCATCAGGCGCGGGCCATGGCGGAACGCCAGTCCATCAATACCCTTATCCAAGGCAGTGCGGCGGATATCATCAAGCTTGCCATGCTTGCCGTGCATAGGGACAAACAGCTCAAAGAATGGGATGCGCGCCTGCTTCTGCAGATCCATGACGAACTGATTCTGGAAGTTCCCGAAGAAAATGCCGAACGGGCAGGAAAGCGCATGGCGGAAATTATGATGAACATTGCGCCGCTCGGCAGACGTCTTTCCGTGCCCCTGCTCGTGGATTACGGAACAGGAAAAAACTGGGGGCTTGCGCATTAATGCAGGATATTTTCGTGCAGGACATTCTTTCGTATCTTCCGCCCCTGAAACCGCTTCTGCAGCTGTTTGCGGGGCTTTGCACTGGCCTTTTTCTGGCGTCTTTCATGGAGGCGCTGAACATTACCAAAAAAGTTGCCGTGCTGACCCGTCCCTTTGTCAAATATGCCCGTTTGAGCGATATTTCCGCAGGCAGTTTCGCCCTTGCCCTGTTTTCGCCTGCCTCCGCCAATGCCATGCTCGGCGAGGCTCTGCAGAATAAGAAACTCTCGGAAAAAGAAGTGGTGATATCCAATCTTTTCAACAGCCTGCCTTCAACGCTGACCCATATCCCCACGTTTTTCTTTATGTCTTTTCCCATTCTCGGCAGGGCGGCGGTCATTTATACGGCCATTTCCGTGGTGACGGCGGTTTTCCGCACCGCGGCAACGGTTTTGGTCGGACGTTTTCTTCTGCCTGTGCAAAATACGTATAATCTTGCAGACCCCGAACAGACGGAAGAAAAAAAGACAGTCTGGCGCCATGCCCTGCATCTTGGATGGAAACGCTTTGTAAAACGCCTGCCGAGACTGCTTTTTGTCGGTATTCCCGTGTATGTTTTGATTTTTTACCTGCAGCGTTTCGGCTTTTTCAAATACGTGGAAAACTGGTTTGTGCACAGCCTTGGTTTTGATTTTCTCAAACCAGAGGCCGTGAGCATTATCGTGCTGTACATGGCGGCGGAACTTCGGGCTTCTTTGGTTGCAGGCGGAACTGTGTATCAGGCAGGCCTTATCAGTGCCAATGAAGTGGTGCTGGCGCTTTTGATCGGCAATGTGCTGTCCACGCCCATGCGCGGCATACGCCACCAGCTTCCTGCCTATACAAGTTATTATCCCGCAGGCTTTGCCGTAAAACTGCTGGTATACAACCAAGTGTCGCGCAGCCTGTCCATGGCGCTGGTGGCTGTTTTGTTTTATGTGTTTTTCTTTTAAGGGGTTTTGCCCTTGACCCCAAAATTTTTTTTATTTTATTATTTATTTTCAATATTACATAAATCTTTTATCAAAAGTTCTTTTTTGGGGGCTTTGCCCCAACCCCAGAAAGATGGGGTACGCTTCGGGGGCAAGCCCCCTGTTCGTACCCCTCTTTCATCTCCCCGAACAGCCCCCTATGTTCACTTCGCCAAAGAGAGCTGCCGCCCTCTTTTGCGGAGTTCACAGCAAAAAAAATCCTTGTCCTTTTCTCGGTCTGTTGCTCATTGGCTATTACAAAGCCGTATTTTTGCCGTCCTGCGCAAGCAGTACGGCAAATGCAGTTCGTTGTTCAGACACGTTGCCACAAGCCAAAATACAGGCAAAAATCCAAATAGCAACGAGTTCCGCAGGAGAGGGCGAAAGCTCTCGGCTGCGCAACGAGTTACAGGGGGTATGCTTGGGTTTCCAAAGGGTGAGAGCAAGGGGACAGCGTCCCCGACAGCTTACCCTTTGGTCGGGTCAAGGGGTGAAGCCCCTTGAAATGTTTTGCAATTACTTTGCATATTCCTTTAACGCCCTGCAGGCGTTTTGGATTTGTTCGGTGCTGACGCCTGAAAAGGCAAGGCGCACAAAGTGTTCTGTTTCGTTCGGCAGTTTTTTGCCGAAGTGTTCGCGGGTGCAGAAGGAAACCCCTGTTTTGACAAGCACGTCTTCGGCAAAGTCCGCATAGTTTGCTGCAAAGCCTTTTTGCGCCATGAGCTTGGTTACGTTGGGGTAGAGGTAAAAGGCGCAGTTGGGGCTCGGGCAGTGCACGCCGTTTATTTCATTGAGCAGTTTTACCGCCAAGTCGCGGCGCAGGCGCAGTTCGTCAATGATTTTTTTGTTTTCGCTTTCGGGCAGTTTCAGGGCTTCCAGTGCGCCGTACTGGGTGAAATGGGGCGTGCAGGATTCTATGTTCACATTGAGCTTGGAAAGCTGGGGAATATATTTGTCCGGCGCAAGCATGGCGCCTACGCGCCAGCCTGTCATGGCAAATTTTTTGGAGAAAGTATACAGCAGCACGCAGCGGTCGCGGATTTCCTCTATTTCCAGCATGGAGTGGGATTTGCCTTCATAGCGGATGTCGAAATAAGCTTCGTCAATCAGTGCCGTGAGGTTGTATTTCAGTATGATTTCCGCCAGTTTTTCTCTTTCTTCCGCGCTTGCTTCGGACCCTGTCGGGTTTTGGAAGTCATTGATGACAATGCAGGTTGTTTTTGGGGTTATGGATTTTTCAAGGGCTTCAAGGTTAATGGCGTAGCCTCGGGCTGTTTCCAAAAATCCGTATGGTTTGGGGATTCCGCCCAGAAATTCGATAAAAGACTCATAAATGGGAAAGCCGGGATTCGGGAAAAGCACTTCGTCGCCTTCGTTCATAAAACCGAGCAGAAATTTTGCGATAACAGGCTTGCCGCCGGTTTGGATAAGCACGTTTTGGGCTGTGTATTTTGTATGTCTGGTGGCGTTGATTTCTTCGGCAAGGGCTTCGCGCAGGGGCAGAATGCCTGCGGCGGGGCAGTAGCCTGTTCTGCCGTCGCGCACGGCCCTGAACATGGCTTCTGTCACAGGTTCGGGGGTTTTGAAATTCAAGTCCCCAAGGTGGAAGGGGTATACAATGTTGCCGTCTTCTTGGTGCTTCATGGCCCGCAGGGCAACCTGAAACGCGTTTTCCGTGCCCAGTCTGTTCATTCTTTCTGATAAGCCTCTTGATATCATGGCAAAACTCCTACATGAAATATAATCCTGCATACCCGACTACGCGGCCTGCGTCGCCTGAAGTCCGTGCTGACGTATCATAACCTGCAATGCGGCATTCCTGCAAGCCCAAAGCCTTGGCTGTGCGTATGCCGATATAGGCGCCGAGCACGCCGCACATGCTGATGTCATGCGTGATTACTGTTTGAAAAAGGGCTTTTTCGTCCAGATTTTTTATGGCTTCAAGAGCCAGAAAATCCTTGCGGCGGTTTTCTTTTTCATCGGCAAAATGGTTCATGTCGGAACTGATGACAAGCCCCGTGTCCGTGCTGTCTGCCATGATTTGGCTGACTGCCTGCGCCATTCGGTCAAGATTGTCCGTATTCATCAGCGAAACGGGGACAATGGAAAAACTGCCGCCGTACTGATACTGCAGAAAAGGCAAAATCACTTCAATGGAATGTTCGCGAAGATGCGCGCCGCGGTCAGCAGTAAAAAAAGGATACTGCAGAAGCTGCCGCGCCGTGCTGTCTGAAATTTTTACAGGTCCGAGCGGTGTTTCAAAAGCGCCGCTGTCCCAGACTGCGCCGTGCCTGCCAAGCCCCGTATGGTTTGGGCAGAGCATAATCAGAGTTTTGGGCAGGCGGATTTGGGACAAGGTCTGCGCCATAACCGTGCCCGAATAGATATGGCCCGCATGGGGAAGCATGCAGATTTTTACGGGCAGAGGCGCATTGCCCGTCTGTTTCTGTTCTGCCTGCATAAAGAAATCGCGCAGGCTTGCGTTCAGGCTTTCCGGTTCGTGCGGATAAAAAAGGCCTGCGCACTGCATTTTTCTCAGCATGTGTTCTCCTTTTTGGTTTTGCGCAGAGTATGTATAAAAATTGAACAGATAGTTATTTGTTTATCAATTTTTGTACAATGCGGATTTTGGCAATAAATGAAATATAAAATACTTTTTCTTGTTTTTCAATATGTTATAAATATAAAATTTTTTGGCACGGTACTTGCTTTATAGCAAATAGGAAAAGTTGGTCATCATAGCTTATACAATTGCTAAAAATTGTCTTCCTCACGTATCACAATTTTTAGTGAGCTTTCCCGAGTATAAATCCCGTTCGGGATTTATACTCACAAAGAGATAATCATGCAAAAAACAATAAGAATGTACCTCTGGTTTTGTTTTGGCGGGATCATTTCTTTATTTTTTGCACCTGTCGGCTTTGCAGAATGCTTGGAAAATGCTCCTCAGCCAAATTCGGACAATTCCTGTGAAATTTGGCAGGCGTCTTCAAATGACTATACCTTTCTGGAATTTTTGTCCGAGGTTTTCACATCTCATGACAAAACCGATATAAATAAGGAAACAACCCCCAATACCATACAAAAAACAGAACAATCTCCCCCAACAAAAAATTTTACAAACCATTAACCAACCCCTTATGAGCAGACTTTAGTGGTCTCAAAGTCTGCACTCCCCCAAAAGCACTTGGTTCCCCCCCAAGTGCTTATTTTTTTGTATTGTCTGCATAATTTTGTCAGCCAAAGAAAGGAAAATCTGATTTTGGGGAAGGAGAAGTTTTTTTGACCGGAATTGGCATAATTGTTTTTCTGTTCCTGACCGAAAAGCAAAATAATTTGCTTTTGCTTTATTTATCAATTGGTTATAATTTGTTTCAAGTGTTCGCACCGTCTGTTTGGGCAAAGCTGTCACTGTTTGCTTTGCGCAGGGCGGGAGCGGCAAAGTTTTCAGGATGCCAAAAAGCGCGCGGCAATGTTTGTAAGGGCAGGGAGCAGGTCTGGCTGCGGCGCGCATGACAGATTAATTGACACAGCATATTGATCTGCATTTTCCATAATGGGACAGTTTGTATCACGGTATTATGATAAAAATGCTTCAATGCACAATGCAGATGTTCCGTAAAAATTAAACCCCATAAGAGAAGTATTTCTTATGGGGCTGCTGTTTAAAACGGAAATGTTTTATTTATTTTTCATCGTTTTGTTTTGCGCTGTTTTTAAGTTTTGAGGCACAATACGCGATAATCATTCCCAAAACGCAGGGAATAATCCACACAAAGCCCACATCGGCCAGAGGAATTTTTTTCAGAAATTCAGTAATTCCCGTAAATCCCAAGGTTTGGGCGCCCACTTCAACAGTAATCGCTACAAGTGTTGCATAGGTTGCCGTTCTGAAAACCCAAACATTTTTCACGCCGAAAATATTTAACAAAATAAGAATGATTGTAACCGGATACAATATGCATAAGGCAGGAATGGAAAGCTTGATGATAAAATCAACGCCTCCGAGCGCCAAAACGCCCGAAAATACGGATATTATCAATGCCCACGCTTTATAGCTTATATTGGTGAACCGTGCAAACCAGTCGGCGGATATGGCAACAAGGCCGACCGCAGTGGTAAAGCATGCGGCGGCAACGCAGATGCCGAAAGCAATTTTGCCTGCCGGGCCGAGGGTTACTTCCGCAAGGTACAGTGCGGAACTTGTAGTTTCAAAGGTTCCCGCACCGCTGATTTTGGACCCCAAATACATGAGGCAGAAATAAATAACCCCGAGCCCCGCCGCAGCAATAAAAGCAGAAAAAAAAAAAAAAAATCTCTGTTCCCTTTCGTCTTTGATGCCTTTTCCTTCAAGGCCTTTGACAATAATTACGCCGAAAAGAACGGAAGCAAGGGCGTCCATGGTCTGATATCCGTTTACAAAGCCCTGTGCGAAAACGCTTGTAACCTGCTTGTCAACAGGGGTGCCCAAATCGCCCGTAATCCCGAAAAAGGCAATGGCCGCCAAAATTGCAAGAAGTATGGGAGTGATGAATTTTCCTATGATATCGGTAAGCTTTGATTCTTTGATAACAATCAGATACGCCGCACCAAAAAACAGGGCGGAAGATATGACCGACAGCAAAAACGGATCGGTATTGGGAAAAGACGGAAGAACGCCCATTTCAAACGTGGTGGAACCCGTTCGCGGAATGGCAAAAAGCGGTCCGATCACAAGCACAAGTATGGTGCAGTAAAGCGTGTTGAAGCGGGCTGATATTTTTTTTGAAAAATCTTCAAGCCGTCCGACTTTGGTAAAAGCCAAAACGCCGAGCAGCGGCAGGCCGACGCCCGTCAGCAAAAATCCTATTCCTGCCAAAAACCAGTCCTTTCCCATGGCAATGCCCAAGGAAGGAGGGAAAATAAGATTGCCTGCTCCAAAAAACATGGCAAACAACGCAAATCCTAAAATTACGGCTTCTTTTTTCTTGTTCATATAAAAATCTCCCTTTTGTCGGACGGGTCTTTTGCCTGACAATAGGAGAATTCCTCATAATTTGACTATTTTTTTGCTTTGGTTATGCATAGTTATTATGTTGTCAGCGCTTGAAATTTAATCAAAGATAATAAATCGTGTCAATGAATATTTTTTGCGTTTAAGGCATTTTTTAAGGAAAATATGCCCATTTGTGCCGATTTTGGATGTTTTCTCCGAAAAATAAAGAAATTTTAATTGTTATGATAACTGTATTTTGTGAAAGCGCCATAATGCAAAAAGAAAACAGAACGGTATCTTTATCGGATCAAATTCTTCTCAAAATTTAGGCAGACAAAAAGCTCCGTATGACAAACATACGGAGCTTTCCAGCTTCTTTGAAAAATTTATAATTATAAAAATAAAGCTGTTCAAATTCATTCTTTGTGGTGGAGGCGGGGGAAATTTTCTTTTTGTTGTATTTATTTGATATTGTTTGAAATAAAAATTATTTTAAAATTTTTTTGCCATGGTTGTGTACACGCTAATAAAAACTACATTTTTAACGCCTATAATATACAATTATTTTTCTGTAATAATGTATGTTAATTCTTTTTTGTCATCAAATAAATATTGAAAACCACTTGATAAAATAATTTCAACTTTATCATCTATGATAAGATATCTGTCATGTAATTTATCTTTATATGGTTTTATTTTTATTTTCTTATCAATAAGAGCAAAAGACATATTCCCTGTACTTTCAGTATAAATCGTAATATCACATGTATCAAGACAATTTGCCTGTTTTAATAAATTTTGAATTTGAGTTAAAACTTTATGGCAATATCTGTCTATTATTTCTATTTTATAAGCATGCTTCATTAAATTAATAAGATGTGCTTGCGCTATCTTTTTAGATTCAGATTTTTTAATTTTTTCTACATATGGAAATTGTGCAGTTAATTCATTAATATTAACTTCTTTTATTGTAGAATTTGCATTATATTGTTGAACTAATAAAATTTTATAGCAACTTTTTTCTACTAACTTTTCCATTATTTCAGCTGAAAAAGGATTTTCCATAGAAAAATCTTGAAAATCCTCTTTCTTGGCAACAAACCAATATTCATTATTTAGCATTGCCTGAATTTTCATTGCATCAGGAAGTTTAGAAATTTTGGAATAATATTTTTCTAGTTGTTCTCTTGTTATATTAAAAGGTTTTAAAAATCTAAAAAGTTTGAGTTTTAAATCTTTATCAACGCTTTTTTTATCTTCATAAAAATCAAAAAAAGCTTCAACAAGTTTTTCCTCTAAAACGATATATCCCTTATCCATGGCTTTCCCTTATAGCAATTCAAGATATTGCTTAGCTGTTGCATCAAAAAAGCCTGCAGGAAATTTACAATCATCTCCATTAGAATCTAAAAATCTGCCGCCTTTGCTTATGTTAATCTTTTTATACCCACTGTTTTCAAGATTGTTGTCTTTTTCTTTATAATAAATTGTTACATCTTCATTTGAAATTTCTTTTTTATAAACATTGTAACAAAGCTTATAAATTAAATGCTCACAATGAGTTTCAATAATAACTCTAACGCCGGCATTAGCAACAAAAGCAAACAAATCAGCAAGTTTTGCCTGAGCTTTAGGGTGTAAATGAATTTCAGGGTTTTCAATTACTATTGTATCACCTATTTTACTAGATAAGCATGCAACTATAATTGAAAAAACAACACTTGAACCAAAGCCGGTATTAAGAGATAAAAATTCTGAACCATCCTGATTTTTAAATTTCAATAAAACCAAATTAGCAATCTTTTCGGTTTTTATTTCTACGCCGATAATTTCTTGCAACCAATAATTTACTTGAGCACCTAATGTAGTAGATTTCGTATTTGCACAAAGTTTATTGTCTAATTCTTCATATTTATTAATATCAAAAAAAGAAGGAGCAAATTGTCCGCGAACCCCAAAACTATTGTCAGTAGGTAAGGCATAAACATCCTGAGGACCTATTCTGTCAGCAGATAAAAAACGAATTTTACCTAAATTTTTTTCTAGTAATAATGCATGTACATTAAAAGAAAAAAAACTTTTATCCAATGCACAGATTTCCATTGCAGGTCTGTCATTTACTTGACAAATAGCTTTATCTTCCGGTTTAGCATTAATATTTATAGGTGTCGGACAATATTTTTGTATGCATTCTTTTGTTTCATTGGATAAAATTTGCCAATGAGCTAAAAGGTATGCCTGTAATGCAGTAGATTTACCGCTGGAGTTTTCACCGGTAAAAATGGTTAATTGGTTTATATCAAGTTCTGCCTGTTCAACGCTTTTAAAATTTTTAATAATTAATTTTTCTGACATAATTCATTCTCTATTTCTATTAATGCATTTTTTAAATACTCAAAATGGGCAATCATTGTATTTTTGCCTTTTAATGATTCATCAAAGTTTTTTTGAATAAGCGGATCTTCAAAAATACTGTCAATTTTACTTTCTAAATATAAGATATTTTGTTCTGTTATATTTTTTATATTAATAGAAGATAAAATAAACATTAATGATTCAAAAATGGTCATGTTAAATGGACCGGTTGCAACATGATTGCGAACGAATGCACCTTTTCCGTATAATGTTGTTGCAAGTTGAATGCTGAAATAAAAAAGTTTTTCTAACTCTTCTATGGTTTCATCGGAAAATTTATTGATAATTTTCATGGCAGAACCTAAAAATGCATCAAAATCAGAAGTTAATTCCAAATTTTTTATTTGGTACTTATCCTGATTACCCCACAAATAAAATGCAAGGAAACGCAAAATAATATATCTGTCACGCATTCTTTTAGAATCTATTCTTGTAGACAAAGAATTTTTAAATACATCAGATTCTGCTAATTCCTTTAAAAGTTTTGTAGACTTTCCAAGATACATAGCATTGCGCATTTCTTGCTTATTTAAAGGAGATCCTCCGCTATTAATTCGTTCAAAAATATCAAGTTTTATTTTTTCAGGAGTCTTTGAATTAATTACATTTGCTTGAATTTGATATCGTTCAATTCTTGCT
>CALUWZ010000006.1 GCA_944324625.1 uncultured Mailhella sp.
GGTACGGGGCCGACTCCTGCAACATTTATCAGCTATGCTTCTGCCAAAAAAACGTCCAAAAACGGCAAAAATTTCGGCAAAGGCGAACCTGACGGCCTTATTGCCGCAGAATCCGCAAACAATGCCGTAACGGGCGGCGCTTTGGTTCCTCTGCTTGCCCTCGGCATTCCGGGAGACGCTTCCCTTGCCCTTCTTATCGGCACGTTCATTATTCATAACATTACGCCGGGCGTAAGGCTTATGGTGGACAATCCCGATGTTGTATACAGTTCTTTTGCAATTTTGATTTTGTCCAATTTCATGCTTATTCCTGCCGCCATTATTACCGTAAGAATTTTCAACAGGCTCATGCGCATTCCTCAGCCTCTTTTCTATGTCATTATCATTTTGCTTTCCCTTATCGGGGCACTGATAAGCCGAAATCTTTACATGGATATTTTGATAGCCATTATTGCGGGTGTTATTGGTTTTGGCATGCGTCTTCTGAATTTCCCAGCAGCGGCACTGCTTATAGGATACGTACTCGGACCGCAGTTTGAACTGCGTCTGAATCAGGTTTTCCTGTATAAGGGCGACTCCACATGGGGAGAATATTTTGCCCAAAATACAGTGGGCGTAGGGCTTTTGATAATAACAATGTTTGTATTATTCTTGCCGGTAATCAAACATTTGTACAGAAAAATAAAAAATTAGACTGGAGGTTTTTATGAAACGCTTAACTTCATTGGCACTGGCTTTGCTTCTTGCTGTTGCAGGCGTAAGTTTTGCTCATGCAGGCAATTATCCTGAAAAACCTATTACCATGGTTGTTCCTTATAATGCCGGCGGTTCTACTGACATTGCAGCACGTGTGGTTGCCGCTGCGATGGAAGAAAGACTCAAACAGCCTATTATTGTCAAAAACGTAAACGGTGCGGCGGGGCTTCTCGGTCTGAACGAAGTTATCAAAGCAAAACCTGACGGCTACACTATCGGTTATACATCTTTGGGACCCTTTGTATTCCAGCCGCACATGCGCAATCTTCCTCCTGAACTTGACAATGTGGAATGGATAGGCCAAGACGTTGATTCACCGTATGTTTTGTTTGTAAGCCAAAATATGCCGTGGAATACCTTTGAAGAAATGCAGAAGGATCTTGCCGCAAATCCGGGTAAATACCGTTACGGTTCTTCCGGTGCAGGCACGCAGGAACATATTGCCCTTGCAGACCTTTTTGATAAAATCGGCGTAAAAGTTCAGCATGTTCCCTATGCTTCCGACGCGGAAAAAGTGCAGAGCATGGCCGGCGGTCACCTTCATATTTCCGTAGGCCCCATGAGCATTGTAAAACAATATAATCTTAAGCCTTTGCTTGTTCTTTACACCGAAAGGCTTGCCTATGCTCCTGAAGTTCCCACGGCAAAGGAAAAAGGCATTGATTCCGTTCATACCCACTGGCATGTGCTGTATACCCCAAAAGGTTTTCCTCAGGAATATCTGAAAGTGCTGTCAGATACCTTGGCAGAACTGACCAAATCACCTGATTATATTGAAAAACTGCAAAAATTAGGACTTGACCCTGCGTATCTTAATGGTAATGATATGAAAAAGAAAGCCGAAAAAGAACTTGAACGGTTTGGCGTAATTATTAATGAAGTTATTTTAAAGAAATAAGTTGAAAGCCCCCTCCCCTTCTTAGGGAGGGGAGGCGGGAGAATGCATGCTGAGAGATGAAGTTTATAATTATTTATGGAAACAAATTAAAAATAAACTTTTTATACCGGGAGAATTTATAGATTTAAATTCAATTGCCAAAAAACTGAACGTAAGCAGAACTCCTCTCAGGGAAGCTCTTATCGTTCTGGAAAACGAAGGTTTTGTAAAAATTCTTCCCAAAAAGGGAATTTACATCAATCCGCTGACGCTGCAGGACACTTATAATCTTTATGAAATAATTGGAGCTTTGGAATCTTCCATAATTTATAATGAATGGGAAAAAATAACGCCGGAAGTTATCGGCAGGCTGGAATGCTGGAATGAAAAACTGGCCTGCTGCGTTGATTATGAACAGCATTACAATATTAATCACGAATTTCATTTTACCTATATCAATCTTTCACAAAATGCAGAAATAACGGAATATTTATCCAGACAATACAGAAGGATTTATGATTTTTCAGGAATAAACTACGGACCGCAGTTTCAAATAAACAATGTAAACGGCCACAAGGAATTTATTTCTCTTCTGAAGCAGGGAAAAAGGCTGGAATCGGCAGATTATCTGCGCGATGTTCACTGGAAGTTCAGAGTTCCTGAAATTTTTGGACGTTAATCCTTGTATTGTCAGAAAAATTTTTATATAATTTTTATAAGCACTTAAGTATATTTCATTAATTTTTTTTGAATATATCTTGTATATAACAAATATTTTTTGTGAGGTTGCTATGCTGGAATCAAAAAATTTAAATTCTATTCCCGATTCAAAGCTTTGGGGAATAGCCAACAAAGCGATTACGCTGATGGAACAGGGCCATGATGTTGTGCGGCTTGAACTTGGCAGACCCAATTTCGATACCCCGCAGCATATTAAACTTGCTGCCGTAAAGGCTTTGGATGAGGGGAAAGTTCACTATGTTTCCCATTTGGGCATAAAAGAACTTCGGGAGGCCATTGCAGACAGATGGCAGCTTGAAACAGGCATGAAAATCGACCCCAATAAAAATATTCTGATAACGCAGGGCGGCACAGAGGGACTTTTTATTTCCTATGCGGCTTATCTTAATCCGGGCGATGAAATTTTAATCGGCGATCCCGGCTGGATTTCATATTTTTCGGCACCTGTACTGTTCGGCGCAAAAGTGGTGCGCTTCAGTCTTCTTGAAAACGGCCGTTACAGGTTTTCCATTGACGAAATAAAAAGCAAAATCACGCCGAAAACAAAAATGATTCTGCTCAATTCCCCCAGCAATCCCACCGGCGGGGTTATCAGCAAAAAAGAAGTTGAGGAGCTGGCGGAACTTGCTCTTGAACATGATTTAATAATTATTTCGGATGAAGTATACCACAGACTGATGTTTGACGAGGCTGAATTTTATTCTTTCGCCAAAATCAAAGAACTTGCGGACCGTGTAATTACCGTGGACAGCCTGTCCAAAACATACTCCATGACAGGATGGCGTCTTGGCTATGTGGTTGCCGCGGAAGAGCATATCCGGCATCTTTTGAAGGCCCATCAGCAATTGGGTGCCACTTGCTGTTCTTTTGGCCAGTACGGGGCTGCTGCCGCGCTGCGTGGAAGTCAGGACTGTGTGGACCAAATGCTTGCTGCCTACAAAAGCAGAAAAAATATTGTGACGGCGCAGCTCGATGCCATACCGGAACTTTCCTATATTAAGCCGCAGGGCGGATTGTATATATTTATCGATGCAAGCAAAACAGGGTTAAGCGGAAATGAGTTTGCCGTAAAGCTTTTGGAAGAACAAAAAGTAGCGCTTATGCCGGGTGACGCGTTCGGCAGTTCTGCGCTGAGCTATGTCCGTCTTTGCATTGCCGAAAGTGAAGCAAATCTCGCCAAGGCAATGGAAAGAATTAAAATTTTCTTAAAAAACAGAGGTTAATCATGGATCTTGGACTTAAAGACAAAGTTGCCGTAATTACAGGCGGCAGTGCAGGCATAGGCGAATGCTGCGTTGAAGAGTTTTTGAAAGAAGGATGTTATGTTGCCGTCTGCGGCAGAAATACGGAAAAACTGGAAAAGCTGAAAGAAAAATATAAAGATTATGCCGGACGTTTGTATGCGGGCAGGGCCGATGTTTCCGTTCCCGAACAGCTCCGCGCTTTTTTGGACGATGTGGAAAAACGCTTTTCCAAAATTGACATTCTTTACAATAATGCGGGAATAGGAAACAGAAAACCTCTTTTGACCATGACGGTTGAAGAATGGGATGCCGTTATCAATACCAATCTCCGTTCTGTTTTTGTGGGAAGCTGCCATGCCGTGCCGAAAATGAAAGACGGCGGTGTTATCATAAATGCTTCTTCTTTTGACATGCGTATTCCGCTGGCAAGCAACGGCCCGTATTCAACCAGCAAATGGGGCGTTGAAGCGCTGACCCGCATTATGGCTGCCGAATTTGCGCCCCATAAAATACGTGTTCTTTCCATTGCTCCCAGCATGGTGGAAACGGATTTGACCAGAAAACGCATAGAAGAAAACGAAGAATTTTTTGCACGTCAGACGGTTTTAAGACGTGTGGCAAAACCAATCGACATTGTATCCGTGATTTTAATGCTCTGTTCCGACAGGGCAGGGTATCTGACAGGCACGACCATTGAAATCAGCGGCGGTAAATATTGTGTGCAAAATCCCCAGTATGCATGGGAATTATAAGAGGTTGCCATGAACAGTTTTAAGGAAAAAATCCGTAAAGGAGATGTCGTTCTCGGTATTTTCAACAATATTGATTCATCCATTATTACCGAAATCATCGGCCTTTGCCAGTTTGACTGGATTTTGCTTGATACGGAGCACAGGCCGAGTTCTTCGCTTGAAATTCTGCATCAGCTTCAGTCTCTTAAAGATACTTCCTGCATTCCCATTGTGCGTGTGCCTTGGCTGGACAGGGTTCCTGTGAAAGTTATGCTCGATGCGGGCGCATCGGGGCTTATGTTTCCTTCCATCGACACAAAGGAACAGGCAGAAGAAGCGGTTTCCTATATGCGCTATGCTCCGCAGGGCGTACGCGGCGTTTCCGCAGGTACCCGCGCCTGCCGTTACGGACTTGATTTTCCGTCTTATTTTCGTTCTAGCAACGAAGATCTGCTCGGCATTATGCAGATTGAAACGCAAAGCGGCATCGACAACATAAGGGAAATTGCCCAAACAGACGGTGTGGATGTTGTTTTTGTGGGTCCCATGGACTTGAGCACAAGTATTAATCTGCCCAAGCGCTTTGAAGATGAAAAATTTATTGAAATTTTAAAATATATTGCAGCTGAAACCAAAAAAGCAGGAAAATCCGCAGGCATCCAAATTCCGAATTTGGGGCTTCTCGATACCGTAATGTCCTTCGGCTATACTTTTATTGCCATTTCTTCAGATGTTTCAGCCTTGACCGGAAGCCTGAAAGAGTCTTTGTCAAAGGCAAGAGAGATTATTGAAAGATAAGCAGGAACCTTATGGATTCGATCATAATTTATAAACTGCTCGCAACTCCTGCGGCAATTCTTATCTGTATTTTGCTGTCAAAAAAATGGGGAGCTTTTGTGGGCGGCTTATTCGGAGGACTGCCGACCTTATCCGGCCCGATTTCTTTTTTTCTGACTCTTGAGCAAGGTCCGGACTTTGCCGTTGTCGCCTCTTACAACAGTTTGCTGGGGCTCATTGCCTGTTCCGCAACAGCTGTCCTGTATCCGTGGATAGCTGTTGCGGGGGGCAAGTGGTGGCTGGCTTTAAGCGGTGCTTTGCTGGGATATTTTGCTTTGGGCTATGCTCTGCATTTTCTTCCGCATTCATATTTAATCGTGATACCTCTTGCATGTCTGTCTTCATCCATTGTAACGGTATGTCTGCCCAAACTTCCTGTTCAGCAGTATTCTACGGCAAGGCCGAGATGGATTCTTGTTTTTCAGCTGCTTTGGGGATCTGCCATGGTTTACGGGGTTTCTGAGCTTGCCGAGACCATGGGGCCGGAATGGAGCGGAACCATTATGTGCTTTCCCATTATGATTTGTGCGCTTGCTCCCTTTGCCCATGCCAACAACGGCGTTTATGCCGCCCTTATGGTTATTAAGGGCCTGCTTACGGGCTGGATCGGAACAGCAGTGTTCAGCTGTACCGTTATTGTGCTTGTCCATGGGCATCATATTGCCGCAGTTTATCTTTGTGCAACGTGTTCGGCGCTTTTTGTCAGCATTTTGTGTTCGCTGGCAATGCGTTATTTCAGAAATAAATCTGTGACGTCTTCATAACCCCCCTACTCTCCCTTATAAGAAAAGGCGGTTTCGGCCGCCTTTTCTTCTTTATAAGTTCCGTGAAAGTGCACGGTGTTTTTTTGTCCGGCATGAAAAGAACCGAAGTTTTGTTTTTTCGGATGCCGGATGCAAAAAAAGCCGGACTGCTCCGGCTTTTTTTCGTTGATATTGTTTGGGTTTAGGCTTTCTTTTCCTGTTTTGCCCAGCTGTCTTTCAGGGTGACGGTACGGTTGAACACGGGTTTTTCGGGAGTGCTGTCGTAGTCCACGCAGAAGTAGGCAAGCCGTTCAAACTGCACTTTTGCGCCGATTTCATAAGTGGCAAGGTGCGGTTCGGCATAGGCGGTGACGATTTTAAGGCTGTCTTTGTTGATGAGGTCGGTAAAGTCTTCCGCTTCTTCAGCTGCGGGGTTGTCCATAAGGAAGAGGTGGTCGTAGAGGCGCGCTTCAACGGGTTTGGCATGCTTTGCGCTGACCCAGTGTATTGTGCCCTTGACCTTTCTGCCGTCGGGGGACTGGCCGCCCTTGCTTGCAGGGTCAATGGTGCAGATAAGTTCCTTTATGCTGCCGTCTTCGTTCTTGATCACGTCTTTGCAGGTCATAAAGTAGGCATAGCGCAGGCGCACTTCGCTGCCCGGGGAAAGACGGAAAAATTTCTTGGGCGGATTTTCCATGAAATCGTCGCGTTCGATATACAGTTCACGGCTGAAGGGAACTTTTCGTGTGCCCCAGCTTGAATCTTCGGGGTGCAGGGGGCAGTCAAAAAATTCTTCGGCGTTTTCGTCATAGTTTTCAATGGTGACTTTAATGGGATCAAGAACAGCCATAAGACGGGGGGTAATGGCGTTCAGGTGTTCGCGCACGCAGAATTCCAAAAAGCCGTAGTCAACCACGCTGTCCGCAATGCGCGCCACGCCGATTTTGGAACAGAAATTGCGGATTGCTTCAGGAGTATAGCCGCGGCGGCGCAGACCGCTCAAAGTGGGCATGCGGGGATCGTCCCAGCCGCGCACGAAATTATTCTGCACAAGGTGGATGAGCTTGCGCTTGGAGAGCATGACATGGGTCAGGTTCAGGCGGCCGAATTCAATTTGCTGCGGGTGATACAGATCCAAGGCGTCAAGCACCCAGTCATAGAGTTCGCGGTTGTTTTCAAATTCCAGGGTGCAGATGGAATGGGTAATGTTTTCAATGGAATCGGAAATGCAGTGGGTAAAATCGTACATGGGATAAATATGCCATTTATCGCCTGTTTTGTGGTGGTGGGCATGGCGTATGCGGTAAATGGTGGGGTCGCGCATGATGATGTTCGGGGAAGCCATGTCGATTTTTGCGCGCAGAACCATTTGGCCGTCGGCAAATTCGCCTGCTTTCATGCGGCGGAAGAGATCAAGGTTTTCTTCCACGCTGCGGTTTCGGTAGGGGCTTTCTTTTCCCGGTTCGGTGAGCGTGCCCCTGTATTCGCGGATTTGGTCGGGCGTAAGTTCGCATACGTATGCTTTTCCGCGCTTGATCAGTTCTTCGGCAAGTTCGTAGAGGCGGTCAAAATAGTCGGAAGCGTAATGGATATCGCCTGCCCATTGAAAACCGAGCCATTTTACGTCTTCTTGAATGGAATCCACGTATTCCGTATCTTCCTTTACGGGGTTGGTATCGTCAAAGCGCAGATTGCAGAGGCCGTTGTAATCTTTTGCAATGCCGAAATTCAAGCAAATGGACTTGGCGTGTCCGATATGCAGATAGCCGTTCGGTTCAGGCGGAAAACGGGTATGCACACGGGAATCGAAGCGTCCGCTTTCATTGTCTTGATTTATGCGTGTACGGATAAAATCAATGCCGACTTTGTCTTTTTCGTCCAAATTGCTCATATATTCCTCATAAAAATAAATAATGTCGAAAAAGTATACCTGCTTGCGTGCAAAAAGTCCATTTAATAAACAGGGATTTTTCGGGACGGATTTTTATTAATCAAAAATTTTTTTAATTTTTTTTATTCTATTAAATAAAGATATAATCATATTTTTTTATTAATCATAAAAAATATCTTCCGCTGCGGGCATGAACTGCGGACGGAATTTTTTCTTTGCTGTTTTATAATATATTGAAATAAAAAGAAAATTTTTTACAGAACAGACGAGAAAAAAAGCCGTCAAGGAGGGGGGCTGCCTGTATAAATCCGTATCTCTGCCCGTCATCTGCGTAAAAAGTCAAAAACTGCCGTGTTACAAAGCCAAAAAACGCAATGCGGAACAGATTGCCGCAGGAAAAAGGCAGAATATGACAATACCAAGTTCAGTTTTAATTCAGGAAATCAGGCTTTATGAGGGCTTTTGCGCCGTGCCGCGGCAAAACAGGCTGGGCATGCCCTGCATAGGCTACGGTTTTCCCCTGTGGGAAGAGGCGCTCGCAATTCTGCACGGCAACAGCAAACTGGCAAAATGCGTGAAAAACGCCCTGCCGAACGATACGGAAAACATCAGTACGGGCATGAAAAGGCTTGAGCAGATAGCATACAGGGTAAGCGAAGAAACGGCCCAAAAACTGCTGGAACAAAGTCTTTTGTATTATGCCGAAGAACTTGGCAGAACGCAGGCAGGTTTTCGGCATTTGGTCAATCTGTGCGGCAATGCCCATATTCTGCCCCAAAGCAGTCTGGCGCGCTATGAAGCACATCTGCGCCTGCAGCAGGGCATAACGGCTGTATCTGTCAAGAACGGAAATAAAAAGCCGTCTGCCCGAAATCTGTCTGTCCGCAGTACAGGCAGGGCAGAACAAAATCGGGACAATGCACGGAACGGGGCAGGCTTTGAGGGTTCTCATGCCGCTTTTTCCTATACTCCGTCTGCATGCGGCAGTTCTCTGCACCCTGCCTTTTTGGCGTCAGCGCCCGACGCGTCCTCAGCTTATTTTTCTCCCGCCGAAAATACGGCGTTGCGGACGAAATCAAAGAAAAAGGGCTGTAAATCCTATTTCTTGGAACTTACGGAAGAAGAACAGGCGCTTTTGCGTGCCGATGCGGTTTTGTTTCTGACCCATGTTCTCGGTCTGGAACTGGTCGGAAACATGCATGAATTTTTTCGGGCGCTTAAGGAAGACAATTATGCCCTGGCGGCGTCGGAACTGCTTGCCCACAGCGCTTCGTCCTATTTGGGAGGGCTCATGCCCGTGCTGGCGCGCCGAATCAGGGAGGCAAGTCTGGATTTTCGGGATATTTCCGTAAAGGAGCTGCAGACAGTGCAGTTTTTGCTGCACCGCAGAAAGGCGAAAAATTATACGGTGCGCCGCCTGCAGCAGCGCAGAAAGCCTTTATCGGAAAAATATTTGCCTGCTGAAATACCCGTACAAAATTCCGGTTCACGGGATTTGGCAGCAGGGGATTTTTGCCTGTCCGCCGAGCAGGGAGCCTGTCATGCCTGATTTGGTAAAAGTCAAGAAAAACGGCACTATAACTCTGCACAGCAGCAGGGAACAGGCCAAGAAGTTTTATGCCAAAGTACACAGGGCGTATTATGCAGGCCTGCAGAAAACGGCAGGCGCAGGCTGTCCGCCCGAAACGGAACAAAAACAGCCGCAGGCACAGGCTCAGATACAGCCGAAAACGGCAGGGGGCAAAACGGCAGATGCGGAAAAAACCGTATCCGAAAACGGAACAGCCGAAACGCTTCCGAAAAAATCCAAACAGGAACTGGCGGAGGAAATCCCGTTTTTTGAGGGAGCGGAACTTTGCGGGGACATAGCCAATCTGCTCAGGCATGATTTGTTTTACCTGCTTGTGTACGGCATGAACAGAAAGGATATGGACAAGGACTGGCTTTTTGCCCGCTGCCGCGAGGTTCAGCAAAATCCGAACAATCATTTGGATCTGTGGGCACGGGAGCATTACAAGTCCACCATTATCACCATTGGCCTGACTGTTTTGAATGTTCTGCAGAACCCCGATATTACCGTGGGCATTTTCAGCCACACAAGACCCATAGCAAAGGCTTTTCTGCGCCAGATCAAAAGGGAGTGGGAAACCAACCGCATTCTGCAGGCGTATTTTCCCTTTGTCGCACCGCCCGAAAAAAGCGAGGCACGCACGCGAACGTGGAGCGAGGACGGCGGATTGATTGTGCGCAGAACGGGCAATCCCAAAGAGGCAACTTTGGAGGCATGGGGGCTAGTGGACGGCCAGCCCACGGGCAAGCATTTCGGCCTGCTGATTTATGACGACGTGGTGACCCTTGAAAGCGTGACCACGCCTGAACAGATCAAAAAGACTACGGACGCATGGCGGCTGTCCCTGAATCTTGGGGCTCGGGACGGACATCTGCGCATGATAGGCACGCGCTATCACGCTTCGGACACCTATCACCTGATTATGGAACAGGGCAGCGTCACGCCCCGCCTGCACCCTGCCACAGCCGACGGCACGGCACAGGGCAGACCCGTGTTTTTGGCGGAAGACGTTCTCAAGAAGAAAAGACGGGACATGGGAGCCTATGTATTTGCCTGCCAAATGCTGCAAAATCCTTTGGCGGACAATGCTATGGGTTTTAAAAAGGAATGGTTTCAGACACTTCCGAGCGATACGGAAGTGAAGCGGAATTTTTCCGCCGCCATGAACCGCTATATTCTCGTGGACCCTGCGTCCAGCAAAAAAGAAGGGTCTGACTATACATCCATGTGGGTGGTGGGGCTCAATCACGACGGCTTTTATTACGTGCTGGACGGCGTGCATGACAGGCTTGCCCTGCACGAGCGGGCAGAGGCGCTGTTTATGCTGCACAAAAAGCACAGGCCCTTGGCGGTGGGCTATGAGCAGTACGGCATACAGGCGGACATTGAGCATATCAAATACCGCATGGAGCATGAAAATTACCGTTTTCCCATTGTGCCGCTCGGCGGGGCCATGGCCAAGACCGACCGCATACGCCGCCTTGTGCCCGTATTCGAGCAGGGCAGAATGTGGTTTCCGCACCGTTTGGTGAGCATAAAGGCTGACCGCAGCGTATCGGATCTTGTGCAGGATTTTTATAAAAACGAATACCTGAATTTTCCCGTGGCCGAGCATGACGACATGCTGGACTGTCTGTCCCGTATTTTGGACACAAAGCTCGGAGCTGTGTTTCCGTTTGCCGAAGACAGGGAAATATATGTCGGCGGCGAGGCGTTTTTTGCCGACTGACAGCGACAGGCAAAAATGCACAGGCAAAAATGCACAGACAAAAGGCGGACAGATGAAAGAGGCGGAAAAAAGGCAGTACGGCACGCTTTGGGCAAAAAAGATCCCAAAATCTGCCGTGTATGATTTTTGGCTTGAATTTCAAAAGGATAAGCTTAATAAAATTTTGTTTTACGACGGTGAAATGCCTGATTTTGAGGCGTTTTATGCGTGGCTGACCGCCAAGGACAAGGACGCCCGCTTCATTGTGCGTGGCGGCTGTGCGGAAAACGGCGGCTGTGCGCAGGGATTGGATTTTTTGGCTTTGTACTGGCTCAATAATCCCTTGGGCAAAGCGGTGATGATACATTTTTGTTTTTTGCGCCGTGCGTTCTGCGAGCAGGAAGAAATAGGGCTGTACACGGTGAAAAGCCTGCTTTTGTGCAGGCAGAACGGGGAATATGTGGTTTCGGCCCTGCTGGGCATGACTCCCAAGCCCTACCGCCATGCCCTTGCCTTTATCCGAAAACTTGGCTTTCGGATTGCGGGCGAAGTGCCGCAGGCCTGTTTTTTCGCACGGCAGAACAAATGCAAAGACGCTGTGTTCAGCATGCTGACAAGGGAATTTCTGCCAAAAGATATTTTGTAAAATCAACGTATTATGCCATGACGGCAGAAAACGGCAAGCAAAGGAGGAAAATATGGGCGGAGGCGGAAAACATTATTCGGCGCCTGAAATGCCGCCGGTGGAAGTGCCTGCACCAGCACCCGTTGAGGCGGACAAAACAGTCAAAGAGGCGGGCGATGAGGAACGCAGACGCCGCGCAGGTGCGTACGGATCTTCGCAGACCGTGCTTACGGGCGGTTCGGGGCTGATGAGTACGGCAGGCACGCAGAAGAAAACCCTGCTCGGCGGATAATGGCGGATTTTTGCGGATTTTGGCCTGAGCTGCGGGTCTGACCGTCGGGTCTGAACACGGCAGAAAAGCCCTTTGTTTTGGCGGGCATAAAAAATTCCGCAAAACCTATGTTCTGCCTGCACGGTTCGGCTGTTGTGCGGCAAAGGAAAAAACTGAGGAAAAAATATGGAAAAAGAGTGTGTGCGCCACGTGCTGCGGCGCTTTCACGAACTGGAAAAAGAACGGCGCACGTGGGAGGCGCAGTGGCAGGAAATAAGCCGTGTCATGCTGCCTGCCAAGGGCAAGTGGTCGGAGGAGAGCCACAACAAAGGCTGGAAAAAGCACGGCGCCATTGTGGATTCCACGGCGCTGTATGCCCTGCGCATTTTGGCGGCAGGCATGCACGGCGGACTGAGTTCCCCTGCGCGCCCGTGGTTTCGTTTTGCTTTGAAGGACAAGGCTCTGGAAAAGGCCGAAGGCGTGGGCAAATGGCTGCAGGATACGCAGGAAAGGGTTCATGCCGTGCTTTCGGGCTCAAACTTTTACCCGACTGTGCATGCCCATTATGCGGAACTTGCCGCCTTCGGCACGGCGTGCTTTTTGATTGAGGAAGACAGCGACGAAGTCATACGCTGCCGCAATCTGACCGTGGGGGAATATTATCTTGACTGCGACGCGCGGGGACGGGTGGATACCCTGTACCGCACGGTCAGCATGACGGCGCGCCAAATTGCCGAACGCTTTGCCGACTATCCCGATATCATACGGGAAAGTGCGGAAAAAGACAGTCTGCAGGCGTTTACGGTCATACATGCCATTGAGCCTAGGGCGGAATACGATCCCCGAAAAATAGGGGCGAAAAACCGCCGTTTTGCGTCCTATTACGTTTTGCAGGGCCAAGGCAGTTTTTTGCTGGAAGAAGACGGCTACGAAGAATTTCCTGCCTGCTGTCCGCGCTGGGACGTGACGGGGCAGGACGTGTACGGCAGAGGCCCCGGCATGGACGCCCTGCCTGATGTGAACATGCTCCAGCGCATGCGTCAGGACGGTCTGGAAGCACTGGAGCTGGAAATAAAGCCGCCCATGAACGTGTCCAATTCCCTGCGCAGTCAGGGCGGCCAGTTTTCCCTGCGGCCGGGCTATGCGAATTTTGTGGATGCAAATACCCAAGGCCCTGCCATAACCCCCACCTATCAGATTCAGGCCAATCTGCAGGCGCTTGACGCGTATCTGCAGCAAATCCGTCAGCAGATAGGCGAGCATTTTTACAAGGATTTGTTTCTGCTCCTGTCCCGATCCGACAAGCGCATGACAGCCGCGGAAGTATATGAACGCAATGCGGAAAAACTGCTCATGCTCGGCCCGACGCTGGAACGCCTGCGCAGCGAGCTGTTTCAGCCGCTCATTCAGCGCGTGCTCGGCATTATGAAGCGCAACGGCAAAATACTGCCCGTTCCCGACATTCTGAAAGGCAGGGAGTGGGAAATAGAAATGCAGTCAAGCCTTGCCCTTGCGCAGAAAAGTTCGGATATTTCCGCCATTGAAAACATTATGGCTTTTGCGGGCAGCATGGCGCGGGTCAATCCCGACGTTCTGGACAATCTGGATATGGATGAAATGCTTGTGCACAACGCAAAGCTGCTCGGCGTGCCCCTTTCCCTGCTGCGCGGCAAGGATAAGGTTGCGCTTATGCGTGAGGCGCGCAGGCAGGAACAGGCGAAAATCATGCAGGAGCAAAAGGCTTGGGAAATGCTGGAAAAAGGCGTCAGCACGGCAAAAAGCCTCAGTGAGGTGGATCTGCAGGGCAAAAACATGGCAAGCGCGCTTTTTGCGGACATGCAGAAGGGCACGGGCGGCAGTGTGCCGTCAGATACGGCACAGGCGCAAAGCGCAGATAATCCCGATATGCCGCAGGAAAGGGAAAAACGTCCGCAGGGCAACTATGCCGATAAAACGGCTCAGGCATAAAAACTGAAAAGAAGGAGACAGCATGCATAATTCCTTTTGGCAGGAAGGGGACGGGCAGACGCGTTATTCTGCGGGGTCTTCCGTGCCGCCGTGGCATGGGGACGCGCAGGACTGTCGGGAAGGCGGACAGCAGGACGCCGAATTTCAGGACGCGGAACGTGCGGAAAGACAGCTGCAGAACGATTTGAAAAGCATGGCAGACACCGTGCAGGGCAGGCGTTTTTTGAAATATCTTCTGGACTGTGCGGGCGTTTTTGAATCCATGCCCGTGGGCAGCAGGGATATGTATGCCTACTGCGAGGGCAGGCGGAGCATGGGGCTTATGCTTTATCACAGGCTGCAGGCCCTTGATCCGCAGTATCTGATAACCATACAAGGAGGAAAATAATGGCAGAAACAGAAATCATTATCAGACCGCAGGCAGGTCAGGCGGACAGCGCAGTGCCCGTTCAGCCTGTTCAGCCCGTTCATTCGGTCATGCCTGTTCAGGCAGGCAAAAGCCCCTCTGCGGTTTTGGCGGTTCAAAATTCTGAGGCAGTGCAGGAAGGTCAGGCTTTGGCGGCTTCCAAAGCGGACGCACAGGCGCTTTCTGCGGATACCCTTTTGACCAAGGCCGTTCTGCAGGGCCCCGAAGACTATATTTTTCATTTTGCGCCCGAAACCGTGGTGGACAAGGCGCTTATCGACGATTTCAGGCGTTTTGCCTTTGAGCAGAAAATGAGCCTTGAAAATGCGCGGCTCATGGCAAAGTTTTATGAAACCTACGTGCAGGGCCAAAGCAAAAAGCGCAGCATGGAACAGGCGGAACTGCTGAAAAACATGCAGAAGGCCTGCGAAGAGGACGGCGAATACGGGGGCCTCGGTTTTTACGACAATATGCGCTGTGCAAAAATGGCCATGCTGCGCTTTGACGACGGTTCCCTTGCCAAAATCCTCAATGAAACGGGATTCGGTTCCCACCCCGAAGTGGTGCGCTTTATGTACCGTGTGGGCAGGGCCTTGGCGGAAAAAGACATGCCGAGGGCGCAGAATGCCGAAAAAGAGCAGTCTGCCGCGGAACTCTTTTATCCCAGCATGAAGAAGTAACGGAAAACTGACGTTTCCGCCTCCGAAGGAAGAAATGCCGTAAATCGAACGTGCTGCCTTTTTGCAGGCAAGCAACATCGTTTATGTTGATTTTATTGTAAAAATTTTAGAAGCACACTCTAAAAAGCGGCAAAATACACCTTAAATCTGAAAACAATAAAAACAGTGCGGAAAAATCCGTTTTTCCGCGGTCTTTTTCTGCACCCGAAAAAGGAGAAATTATGGCTCATTCACAGGCTGTCACCCTGCTTGACGCGGCAAAGCGTTTTGACGGAACGGGCAAAATCGCCAAATTGGTGGAAATTATGTCCCAAACCAATGAAATTCTGGAGGACGCCCTCTGGCTTGAGGGCAATCTGCCCACAGGCCACAGAACCACGGTGCGCACGGGCCTGCCTTCTGCCACATGGCGTTTGTTGAACTACGGCGTACAGCCGGGCAAAAGCACCGCAAAAACCGTGGACGATACCTGCGGCATGCTGGAAGCCTATGCGGAAGTGGACAAATCCCTTGCGGATCTGAACGGCGCCACTGCCGACTGGCGCATGAGCGAAGAAGCAGGCTTTGTGGAAGCCATGAATCAGGAAATGGCAAAAACCCTGTTTTACGGCAATACCCGTGAAGAACCGCAGAAATTTATGGGGCTCAGTCCCCGCTACAATGCGCTTTCCGGTTTTGAAAGCGCGCAGAATGTGCTGGACTTCGGCGGCAGGGGCAGTGCCAATACGTCAATCTGGCTCTGCGGCTGGGGAGAAAATACCCTGCACGGCATTTTTCCCAAGGGCTCGCAGGCAGGCCTGCAGATTAAAGACCTTGGGGAACAGACTCTTGTTGACGACAACGGCGGCCATTATCAGGGCTACCGAAGCCATTTCAAATGGGACTGCGGCCTTTCCCTGCGCGACTGGCGCTATGCCGTGCGCATCTGCAATATAGATACGGCGGGCTTTGCGGAAATCATCAACGGCACAACCCAAAACGCAGGCACAAACCTTATCCGCCTGATGATTGCGGCGGCAAACAAAATCCCTTCTGCCAACAAGGCAAAAATGGCGTGGTACATGAACAGGGACGTCAAAACCGTACTGGACATCATGGCCATGGAAAAAGCCAATGTCCAGCTTTCCATCGAACAGGTGGAAGGCAAGCCCGTAACCCATTTTCTCGGCATGCCCATACGCCGTGTGGACGCTCTTTCCAACAATGAGGAAGCTCTGGTTTAAGACGCGGCGGCTTATTCGGCGGCGATGGCGGATTTGTCTGTTCTGCCGTTTTGTGCGGCGGAGCGGGCAATATGCGGCAGAAACGTTCTTTATTTTGCCGCTTTTATATAATTATATGAAAATAAAGGAAAAAATATGTACTTAGATTCTCAGCTTCTGTTTTCCCAAAACCAAAAAATCACGCAGACAGCGGTTTCCGACAAAACCGTGAATGCGGGGGACTGCGGCAGCAGCCTGCCCGTATATCCTCTTGTGCAGATTACGGAAGGGTTTGAAGGGCTCACCGCACTGACCGTGCATATCCAGGCCGCGGACAAGGAAAGCCCCGAAGAGGAAGACTGGCATACCATTATGTCTTCCAAAAAATATGCGGCAGAGGAAGTGCAGAAGCCATGCACCGTTTCTTTCGGTTCTTTGCCGCCCGAAACAGGCAAAATCCTGCGCGTGCGCTATGAAGCCGAAGGCACGGCGTCAAAAGGTGCGGTTATGGCAGCTCTTGTGCTGGACAGACAGTCCTAAGCCCTGATTTTGAGAATGTCGGCAGGCTGTGCGCCGCATGCGTGCGTCATGCGCCTGCTTTTTTCGGGCTGTATCGGGTTTGTACTTTTTGTGCGGATTCGGTGCGGCCCTACGGAGTATATATGGCTTTTTCACAAGCAGATATCTGCAATCTGGCGCTGAGCCGTGCAGGCGGCCACAGTATTTCGCAGATCACCAGCCTTGGCGAGGCAAGCACGGAGGCACGCCAGTGCGCGGTAAAATTTCCCCATGTGCTGCGTTCGGCCCTGCGTGCCTATCCGTGGCGTTTTGCGGTAAAGGAAATTGCCCTTGCCCTTCTCGGCACGGGGGCGGAGCTTGCCCTCGGCGGCGGAAAAATCAAGGACAATATCCGTTACCAAAGTCTTTTTTATTACCAATATCCTGAGGAGTGCCTGCAGATTTTGGCCGTCAGTCCCGTAAACGGCAAAAAAGGAAATTACGGTGCCGAAAGCGCGGAATATACGGTGGAACGCCTCGGGGACGGCACAAAGGTTATTGTCACCCCCTGTGTGCAGGCGGTTTTGACCTGTTCTTCCTATGCCGACGATCCGAGCATTTGGGACAGCCTTTTTTTGGATGCCTTTGCATGGCAGCTGGCAGGCGAGCTGGCGCTCAGTTTCGGTGCGGATTATTCCAAGGTGCAGGCACTGCAGAATACGGCGCAGGCGGCTTTTGAACGGGCAAAAAACCAAGACTGCCGCGAAAGTGCCGTTCCCTGCCGTTTTTCCTCATATCTGGAGGCAAGAAAATAATGGCGTTTTACGGATTTCAGAGCAGTTTCACCGCAGGCGAACTTTCGCCGTCCCTTGCGGTGCGCGTGGATCTGGCACGCTATCAGTCAGGGTGCAGTCTGCTGGAAAACATGGTGGTGCACCCCCACGGCGGCGCAAGCAAGCGCAGCGGTTTCCGCTGTCTGGCAGAGCTGCCCGGAAAAGCGCGGCTCATGCCCTTTGTTTTTTCTCCGTCGGAAACCTATGTGCTGGCATGGGCGGACAAAAACCTGTCTTTTTTTACCCGTGAGGGGCAGGTTGTTGACAGCACGGGAAATCCTTATGTGCTGGAAACGCCTTTTTCCTATGAGGCGGCGGCAAAAATGGGGTTTGTGCAGAGTGCTGACGTTGTTTATCTGGTCAGCGAGGATTTTCCGCCCCATAAGCTTTCCCGCTTTGACCATGACCAATGGAAATTGGAAGAAGTGGATTTCAGTCCGAAAGTCAGTGCGCCGTCAGGCCTGAAAGGCGTTTTGCACGACGTGCGCACCGATGCGGAAAAAATCAGCGACGGACTGGGCAGGCGCAGCTGGCATTATGTTGTGACGCAGATTGACGAAAAAGGGGAAGAAAGCCTGCCGAGCGAGCCCTGTTCCGTTGAGGGGCCCGAAAACCTGCGTCAGACCTGCTACCCCAAGCTGACGTGGGAGGCCTGCGAAAAGGCAACGGAATACCGTATTTATCAGGGAAAAAACGGCAAGTACGGCTATATCGGAAGCAGTCTCGGCCCAAGCTTCGACGCCAAAAACATTGCCCCCGACATGACGGAATGTCCGCCTGAAGCGCACAATCCTTTTGCTGAAGGCAATTATCCCTGCTGCGTGTGTTTTTATCAGCAGAGGCTGGTTTTTGCAGGCTCCAAAAAACGTCCGCAGACCCTGTGGTTTTCCAGAACGGGCAATTTTGAATCCTTTACCCGCTCATCGCCCACCCGTGCCGATGACGCCATGGAAATCAGCATTGCGGGCAATGAGGTTTCGCGCATCAACTGGCTGGTTTCCCTGCGCACGCTTTTGGTGGGCACAAGCGGAACGGAATGGGAGGTCAAAAGTTCGGGCGGTGCGCTTACGGCGTCGGATATTTCCCTTGTGCCCCAGTCCTACAGGGGGTCGTCGTCCCTGCCTGCGCTTATTGTGGGCAACAGCGTTCTGCATGTTACAAGAACGCACAGGGAAGTTCGGGATTTGATGTATGATTTCGGTTCGGACTCCTATTCGGGGTCGGACCATGCGGTGCTGGCGGGCCATTTGTTTGAAAACCACGGCATTTCGGACTGGGCGTATCAGCAGAGTCCCGACTCGGTCATCTGGTGCGTGCGCGATGACGGTGTTCTGCTCGGGCATACGTTTCTGCGCGAACATGAAGTTTTTGCATGGCACAGGCACAGTACCAAGGGAAAATTTCTGAGCGTGTGCGTTCTGCCTTCAAGCCGTGCGGACGAACTTTTCTGCGTGACGGAACGTTTTGTAAACGGCAGAACCGTTTATTTTCTGGAACGCATGGAAAACTGTCCTGACATGGACGAAGAAAGCGGAGCCCTTTCGGACAAAACACTCTTTTATGCGGACTGCGCCCTGCATTACTCGGCAGGGGAGCACGGCGGAAAACCCGTGCGCTATGTGGGCGGTCTGGAACATCTTTTAGGCGAAAGCGTGGCAGTGTGTGCGGACGGCGCCGTATGTCCCCCTCAGACCGTACGGCGCATACGGGTGCAGGATGAAGAGGATGAGGAGGGCGGACGGGAAATTACGGGCATAGATCTCGGTTATTATGCCAAAAACGTGACGGCAGGTCTCGGTTATGCCGCAAAGCTCAAAAGCATGCCTTTGGAGGCGGAAGGAGCATACGGCAGTACGCTCGGCAGGCGCAAGACCTTGCAGAAAATCGGCATTTATTTCCGAAATACCAATTTTGCCAAAATAGGCGCGGATTTTGAGCGCATGGACGAAGTGAAGTGGCGCAGAAACGAAAAGCCCGGCGAGCCGGTGCGCCTGCATACGGATTATGCCTTTATGCACCTTGGGCAGAGCTATGCCAATCAAAGCTATGCCTGCGTCATGAGCGACGCGCCCCTGCCTTTGACCGTACTGGCTGTTTTGCCCGAAGTGGGCGTGGGCACGTAAGCGAAAAATCCGCAGCCGTTTTTAGGCGTTTTGACAATGCAGGAAAGAAAGCATGAATGAAAAAAGAAAAACAACAGGCAGAAAAACAGGGGACAAAAGCAGGCAGCACGGCGCGGCGCGCGTCAATGCGGAAGAGCGTTCCCGCGGGAGCGGCGCTTTTTCCGCTATGTTTCCCAAGGGCGGCGATTGTAACGGTTTTTCCCCCGGTGCAAAAATTTGCGGAACATACGGTTCTTATGAACTTGTCAGGGCGGACAGGGAAAACGTGGACAAATATTTTGAGGCGTGCCTTGATATTGTCTGTGCTGATGAGCTCTGCGAAGCGTGGCAGCTGTACCGCATGAGCATGCAGGATGTTTTGAAAAAAGTTCTGTCCCTTGCCGAACACGGCAGGGGCGAAGCGTATTTTCTGCTTTTTCACGACCCGTTTTCGGGCGTCCGTGTTGTTGGGCTCGGCGGAGTCAGTCCGCTCGGCGACCTTGGCGGCACGGCGGCGGAAATTTGGTTTGCGGGCGAAAGCCTTGCAAATCACAAACGCTTTTTGGCGGAACACGCAAAAGCCATTTTGGCCGCGGTACTGCAAAAACACCCTGTTTTGCTGAACATCTGCGCAGGGTGGAATTTTCAGGCCCTGCGTCTGGCAAAAGATCTGGGCTTTTGCGTGGAAAAGGATTTTGTGCGCGCAGGCAGGGACAGGGCGCTGTTTCGGCGTTTTTACCTGACTAGGGAAAATTTTGAGAAAAAACACAATAACCAGCTGCAGTTATAAGGAAAAAATATGTGTGTACCAAGTACGGTGATGACGGGCATAAGCGTGCTGGGTTCTGCCCTCGGCATGGCGGACAGCCTTGCGGGGCAAAGGCGGCAGGCGGAAGAGGCAAGGCAGGCGCAGGCGCAGGCCGTGCAGAATGCGGAAACTGCACGCCAAAATGCACGGCAGGCCCTTTCGGACGGCGAAAAGGAAAAGGAAAAAATCCGTTTGGAGCAAAAAGCCCTGCAGAGCCAAAAGGCAGTGCAGTACGGCGCAGGGAATGTTTCTCTTGCGGGCGGCAGTCCGCTGAATGTTCTGGCCGATATGGCGCAGAAAGGCGAATACATGGCGCAGGAAGCAGGGGAAGCGGCACGGCGCAGGGCCGAACAGTACGAACGGCAGGCGCAGAATTATTTGGGACAGGATTTTTATGTGAGTCCCTTCGGCACGGCGGAGACAGTTCTTTCGGGCATAAGCTCTGCGGCGGACGGTTTTTCGGCACTGCAGGGCAGCGGCAAAAATTCGGCAAAATCAAATTTTGTCGGCAAAAGTTCCCAAAATCCGCGGCGGGGGCCCAATTATTTTTAGCTGATAAGGATATTCTATGACAGTAGCAAGCACGCTGAACAAAAAGCATTATGAGGGCAACGGCCTTACCACGGAATTTCCTTTGCCCTTTGAGGCGGCAGACAAGGCCCATATTTTTGCCGTTGTAAAAAAAGGTTTGGAAATAAGCGATGTTATAACAAATTATGACGTGGATTTATCCAGAAAAGTTTTTATTTATCCGGTCAGCGGCACGCCTTTGCAGGCAGGGGAAAAGCTGACCGTGTACCGAAAAATTCCCCTGACGCAGGTGGTTGACCTTGAAAATGCAGGGGCGTTTCATCCCGAAGTTTTGGAGCATGACGGCTTTGACCGCATAGTCATGCAGATACAGCAGCTTGACGAGGCCATAAACAGAGCCCTGAAAATTGACATTACCGATACCCGAGATGTTTCGGGGCTTTTGCAGGAACTTTTTACAGCCCGCGACGAGGCGGTTTTAATGGCAGATTCCGCCAAGGAGGAGGCAGGCAAGGCAAAAAGCGGGGCAGAACTTGCCAAGGCATGGGCAGAGAGCGGCGAAAATCCCGACCCTGCCGATCCCGAAAGCAGAAGTGCCAAGTATTGGGCGCTGAAAGCGGCGGAAATCATTCCTTTTGCGGATTACGAACAGGCAGGCAAGGTGCAGATTGACCGTGAAAGCCTTGCCGTGGACGAAAAAGGGCTTGTTTCCGTCCGCCGTGATCTTTTGGATTTGCTGTCCCGTCACGATGCGGATATTGCCGAAATCAGCGCGTTTTTGGATGCCTATGTTTTGGCGCAGGCTTTTTTTGCGGGTGATTTTAAAATTTCCCATAAACATGCCTTGGACGGTTTTCTGCTCTGTGACGGGTCTGCGGTAAGCCGCAAGACATACGCCGCGTTGTTTGCGGTTATCGGAACGGCATACGGCGCAGGCGACGGCAGCACGACATTCAGCCTGCCCGATCTGCGCGGCCGTTTCATTCAGGGTGCCGTTCAGGGAGAAGGCGGCGATTTGGGAGAATACAAAGAGGCGGGCCTGCCGAACATTACGGGGCATGTTGACGCACCTGTTTCAAACGCGGGAAAGTTTTCGGGAGCGTTATTTTTTGATAATACAGGAAAATCCACGGTTTTAACAAATAACTCGTATTGTGTAAAATTTGATGCGTCACGTTCGAACCCCATCTACGGAAATTCGTCAACCGTTCAGCCGCCTGCCGCGGCTTTGAACGTATTTATCAAATATTAGGAGCTGTTATGCAGTATTTTTCGTATAAAGACAATACAAAGGAATATACGGGCAGCGGGCCTGCGCAAATTGACCCGCTGGAAAGCGAAAAGCAGGGGCAAAATATTTACTTACTGCCTGCAAACGCAGTTTTTGCCGCACCGCCCGAAGAAAAAGACGGCTTTGCGCGTGTTTGGAACGGCACGGCGTGGGAATACGCAGAAGACCGCCGCGGAACAAAATACTGGCTTCCCGGTGACACGTGGCAGAGTGAACCCCATGAAATGAAAGAGCTTGGGGCATTGCCTGAGGGCGCAGTATTGGAACGTCCTGCAAAAACGCCCGAAGAACTGGCACGGGAGGAACTGGACAAAGCCAAAGCCGAACGTGCGGAAGCCGTGCAGAATATTGCCGTGGAAGTGGACGGCATGGTCTTTGACGGCAACGAGGACGCACAAAGAAGAATTTCCGTTGCCATAACAACCGCCGATATTACAGGGCAGCAGCGTGTTGACTGGGTTCTGAAAAACAACACCGTCGCCGATGTGACCCGCGGCCAGCTGGAAAAGGTGCTTGCCCTTTCCATGCAGAAAATGCAGGAACTTTGGACAAAACCGTATGAGGGCAGTCATGCTGAATAAAGTAAAAGAGTTTTTTGTTTCACTGCGGCAGGATAAGGAAAAATTTCTTTCCCGCCTGCGGGACGGCCTTATCCGCGAAAGCCTGTGGGGGCGCGCAAAACGTCTTTTGGTCTGTTTTGACCAGTTTTTGAACGTCCTTATTCTGAACGGCAGGGAAGACGAAACCCTGAGTTCCCGTTTTTACAGGTGGGGCAGAAAGGGCGGATTTTGGCACAGCCTTCCCGAAAAAATTGCGGATACGCTGCTTTTCTTTGATTACGGGGAGGAAAACGGCAGGAAAATAGGCCACTGCGAAAAATCTTTCCGCAATGAGCTTAAACGCACGGGCTTTCCCTTGGAAATGCGGTAAGTTTCGGAAAAAGGAGGGATCAGTGTTTTTTTTCTGTGAGTATCTGCCTGCCTTTATCCATGATTTTGAAATCAAAATTTCCGTATCTGCTTTTGCGGCTTTTGCGTCGTTTCATTTCGGCGCCAGTGAATATCTGCTTGTTTTGGTGCAGTACCTGCTTTTTGCGGATTTTGCCCTCGGCGTGTTCAGAGCCAAAAAGAACAGGCGTTTTTCGTGGTTCAAGGCATGGGTGGGCGTCAAGAAAATCATCAGCCTGTACTTCGGCATACTGATCGTCGGTTTTGCCTGCAAGGCCTTTGATATTGCCGTGCACGGCCGCATGAACATCGAATACAGCGGAACATTTTGGTTTGATTTGTTTTTGTGCATTGTGGTCATGCTGAACCTTGCAAGCATAAATCACCATTTGGCAGGCTTGGGCTTTGGGATCAATGCGTGGCTTGATAA